>JABHYO010000187.1 GCA_018656865.1 Gammaproteobacteria bacterium
TAGAGACAGACCGGATTTCAATTACCGAACTCATCTCAAGTATCGCACCACCCCTGGTGCTTATCGTCGCTGTGCTTGGCTCCATACTGGGTGGGCTGGCGACACCAACCGAAGCTGCCGGGGTCGGCGCCATGGGTGCACTTATCCTTGCCGCCCTGCGACACGATCTAACCATCGCGCAGTGTCGTGAAATAGCTATCTCCACGACCAAGACCACATCGATGGTGTTTTTTATCCTGATAGGTGCTTCGCTTTTTTCCCTGGTCTTTAGGGGTTACGGCGGTGATGAACTGGTGGCTGAGCTCTTTGAATCAATGCCCGGCGGTGTTTTCGCAGCGACATTCGTCGTCATGCTGGTGATATTCCTGCTGGGCTTTATCCTGGATTTCATCGAGATCACGTTCGTTGTTGTGCCTATCGTCGGTCCGGTACTGATGGCCATGGGCATCGACCCGGTCTGGCTGGGTATTATGATCGCCATCAACCTGCAGACTTCTTTCCTGACGCCACCTTTCGGATTCGCGCTCTTCTATCTGAGAGGTGTTGCGCCCCCCGAGGTCGGTACCCGCGATATCTATCGCGGTGTTGTGCCCTTCATTGTGATTCAACTGGGCATGCTGATTCTGCTGGCTTTTGTTCCAAGCCTGGCCACCTGGCTGCCAGGGTTGATCTACGCCTAGGCCTAGTTCGACCTGAAAGCCCGGATCGGCTTCACCAGCAAAAAGATCAGTGCAGTCGCGGTAATCGAAATGAATCCACCCAGTATCATTGTATTGTCGGCGCCGATTGAAGCGGCCCAGAAGCCGACCCAAATTGTGCCAATATTGTTGGCGGTGGAAGCAGCCAGAAACATCAAAGAGAAGGCACGACCCCTCATATTGTCCGGCGTCGTCAGCATAACGGTGGTCATGCGTACCGCCACCGTGACCGCATCTGCCGCGCCCAGCAATCCGATCATCAGGATGCCGAGCCAGAGGCTGTTCACGGTACCAAATCCGAACAGAATAAGGCCATAGGCAAAAGAGGCATAGAGCACCAACATGCCCTTGGCTCGAAATCCAACCAGCAACAATGCCAGCAGACTACCTACAATAGCGCCAACAGAGTTCGCGGCACCAAGCATTCCGGTCGCACTGGCACCTCCGGCAAACAGGCCCAGTGCCAGTACGGGCAGAATCTCCCGGTAGAAAGATGCCGTCGTGATGCCGATATCCAGAAGAAAGAGGCCCGGCAGAATCGGGTGATTCGCCACATAGCGAAAACCATCAATGGTTTGTGCAATCTGCGACTTCGGCGCATCGTCCTTACTGTTTTCCGATTTACCGCTTGCCCAGATAAAAAACGGCAGCAACATCGACAGGAACGAAAAGGCTCCAGCAGCAACAAACACCAGGCTCAGATCTGCGGCCGTAGCAATCAGCGCAAAGATCAGAGGTCCGACAATCGCAGCAATATTGCTTGACGCAGTATCTGTTGAAGTCGCCAGCATCAGATCCTTCTCAGGGAATATAACCGGTATCAGTGCCGATCTCGCCGGACCGACCAGCATATGAGTAGAAGCGGTGACGGCAATACCAAGATAAACCAGCGCAGGGCTGAGAAAACCGACATAGTTCAGAAAACCGAGCAGGATCAAGGACGCCGCAGTCAGGCCATAGGACAGAGTCATCAGGCGTTTTCGATCAACCCGGTCTGCCAGGGTCCCCGCCCACAGGGTGGTCGGAACCTGCACGATCAACTGAACCACACCAATCAATCCGACCAGGGCCGCAGATCCGGTTTCGTCAAGCAGCCATTGTGCTGTGCCCAGGATTCGCATCCAGAGAGCAATCGAACCCATCATCGTAGCTGCCCAGAGCAGGCGATAGTCCCGGTAACGAAACGCGCCGAGTCCCACAGTGGTCATAAAAACTTGTTATCCCTAATTTGCCCTGGCGTTGATATAGGCTCTTTCTGAGATTTCGTGATATTCGATGACGTCATCGCGGTATTGCATCCAGCTATCGTAGATGCGCTTCGAGAGCTCATCGTCGTCGACGATCGCCGCTGTTTTTTCCACTGCAATACTTCTGAGCTCTGCCAGCACATCATCCGGCAATCGACGCAATTCCACCTGGTGCTCGTTGACCAGTTCCTGGAGCGCCATATTGTTACGCGCCGTATATTCCGCCAGCATGTCAGTGTTGCCCGCAAGGGACGCTGTTTCGACAATGGCTTTCAGGTCGTCCGGCAGCTGATCCCAGGCCTCCTTGTTAACCAGCACTTCCAGGGTAGGTCCCGCTTCCTGCCAACCGGGGTAGTAGTAATATTTCGCAACCTGATGCAAACCGAAGGCGAGATCGTTATAGGGACCGACCCATTCAGTCGCATCAATAACACCCGTCTGCATGCTGGTAAAGATCTCGCCACCCGGCAGATTGACCGCAGTGCCACCGGCGGCTTCGAACACCTCCCCGCCTAGTCCCGGGATCCTCATTTTCAGGCCCCTCAAATCTTCGAGAGAGTTGATCTCCTTATTGAACCAGCCAGCCATCTGCACACCGGTATTACCACCGGGAATCGGAAACAGGTTGTACCTGGCATAAAGCTCCCGCCACAGTTCCAGGCCACCACCATGGAGTAACCAGCCATTCATCTCCTGCGCCGTGAGGCCGAAGGGTACAGCGGTAAAGAATTGCGCGATTGGTACCTTGCCCTTCCAGTAATAGGAAGCGCCATGACCCATTTGCACCGTGCCCTGAGAGACTGCCTCAAAGACTTCCAGTGCCGGCACGATTTCGCCCGCACCGTAGACCTTGATATCGAGTCGCCCGTTACTCATGGTGCGGATATTGTCGACCATCCGCTCCGGTGCCGTTCCAAGGCCTGGCAGGTTCTTAGGCCAGGTTGTGACCATGCGCCACTTGTAGACTTTCTGAGGCTCGGCGGTTTGACCAGTGGGAGTTGTGTTTGACGACTCGCCGCAGGAAACAAGCACCAGCGACAGCAGGAGAAGATAAATGTTTTTTGTCATTAAGCTATGTCCGGATGTTGGGATGACGAGATTCGGGGTCAGAGTAAAGTGCCAGAGTAAATACTCCGGCACTTTACTCTGACCCCAACTCTGGTGAGCATATTAGCCCACCGGTGTCAGGTTGGCATAGGCCATGACCAGCCACTTGCTGCCATCATTGGCAAAATTAACCTGGACCCTTGCTGAAGAACCCTCACCCTCATAGTTGAGGATCACACCCTCGCCAAATTTCTGGTGAAACACCCGTTGGCCCAGTTTCAGATCTGTACCAGCAACTTCGCTCGCCATGTGTGCGGTTGAAGTACCTCGGCCATGAGTACTCAGGCTTTTGGGTCTGACAATGGAACCTGACGGCCGGACTTCTTCTATCACATCATCGGGTATCTCGCTGATAAAACGGGAAGGTCGATTGAATGTCTCCGTACCGTTGATGCGCCGGGATTCTGCATAGGTCAGGTACAGTTGGCGCATGGCGCGAGTCACACCGACGTAGCAGAGTCGCCTTTCTTCCTCGAGTCGTCCAGGTTCCTCCATCGACATCATGTGCGGAAACAGACCGTCCTCCATACCTGCAAGAAATACCAGTGGAAACTCCAGACCCTTGGCGCTGTGCATCGTCATCAATTGGACACAATCCTCATTTGGGTCACCCTGACCCTCACCGGCCTCAAGCGCAGCATGGCTGAGAAACTCATCCAGCAGCGTCAGTTCCGTCTTGACATCCTCGGACTCAGAATCGAAGGCGTAATCAGTAGCCGGGTCGTAGGTCTTGGCAGCAGTGACGAGTTCCGCCATGTTCTCGATCCGGGCCTGTCCCCGTTCACCGCCTTCCTTGGCGTGATAATCTTTCAAACCCGTCTTTTCAACCACGATCTCAACCAACTCACCCAGGTCCGATTCTGCGGTGAAATGGTCAAGTTCCTCTATTACAGCCAGAAAGCCCGCAATAGCGTTCCGCGCCCGTCCACTAAGAAGATTTTCATCAACGATGGTTTTTGCCGCCTGCCAGAGAGAAATTCCCGAAGCCCGGGCTAGTATTCTGATCTCGGCAACACTTTTCCCACCGATTCCCCGCGTAGGTGTATTGACCACCCGTTCGAAAGCGGCATCCGCATCCCGATGACTGATGAGACGCATATAGGCAAGCACGTTTCGAATCTCCACCCGCTCGAAAAACCGCTGACCGCTGTAGATCCGATAGGGCATCCGGACACGAAGCAAGGCCTCTTCAAGCACCCGGGACTGGGCGTTGGAACGATAGAGAATGGCTGCTTCACTAAAGAGGTTGCCTTCATCAACCCATTTTTTTATTCGCTCAACGATATATCGCGCCTCATCAATCTCGTTGTATCCTGCATACAGCTGAATCGAATCACCATCGCCGATATCGGTCCAGAGCTCCTTACCAAGCCGACCGAGATTTTGATCGATCAATCCATTGGCTGCCTTAAGAATATTTGAAGTCGATCGGTAGTTCTGTTCTAGGCGAATCGTATTGGCATTGGGAAAATCACGGGTGAACTGCTGGATGTTCTCAATCTTTGCCCCGCGCCAGCCATAGATGGACTGATCGTCGTCGCCGACAACCATGAGATTGTCTCTGTTACCGGCCAACACCCTCAGCCATGCGTACTGAATCGTGTTGGTGTCCTGAAACTCATCCACCAGCAGTGCATTGAATCGATTCTGATAATGTTTCAGCATTGTGGGGTTTTTCAGCCAGAGTTCGTGAGCTCGAAGTAACAGCTCTGCAAAATCCACCATGCCACCGCGCTGACAAGCTTCCTCATAAGCACGATATATAGCGAGGTGCGTTTTTAGATAGAGATCACCATAGTCCTCAATGCTCTGCGGTCTAAGACCCTCATCTTTCTGACTGTTAATCCACCAGGTAGCCTGTCTCGCCGGCCACTTTTTTTCATCGATATCCAGGCTGACCAAGACCCTTTTAACCAGGCGCAGTTGATCATCGGAGTCCAGAATCTGAAAATTCTGCGGCAGGCCCGCTTCCTCGTGATGGGCGCGCAACAGACGATGCGCTATCCCGTGGAAAGTCCCGACCCACATGCCACGCACCGGCAGCGTTAACAACTGTTCGATGCGGCCACGCATTTCGGCTGCAGCCTTGTTGGTAAAAGTTACCGCCAGAATGCTATAGGGGGAAAACCCCTCTTTTTGTATCAGCCAGGCAATCCGATGAGTCAGTACCCGAGTCTTGCCACTACCTGCGCCTGCAAGTATTAGCGAACTCCCGGGCGGAGCGGCTACCGCTTCCCGTTGATGTTCATTTAGGGGGTCGAGCAGGTGTGAAACATCCATGTTTATTCCACTGTGACGGACTTCGCCAGGTTTCTTGGCTGATCGACATCCGTCCCTTTAAACACCGCCACGTGATAAGCAAGCAACTGCACCGGGATGGTGTAAACGATGGGTGAGACACAGGCAGGGCATGAAGGCACTTTCAAGACCGTGACATCTGACTGATTATCGATGGGTGAATGCTCGTCGGCAAAAACGAACAGTTCAGCCCCTCTTGCTCTTACTTCCTCAAGATTGGACTTCAGTTTTTCGACCAACTCATCGCCAGGTGCAACGGCCACCACCGGCATGTCGTCGTCAACCAGGGCCAGCGGCCCGTGCTTGAGTTCGCCAGAAGGATAACCTTCGGCATGAATATAGGAGATCTCTTTCAGCTTCAAGGCACCTTCTAGTGCAATCGGGTAGTGACTGCCTCTGCCCAAATAGAGAGCATGATGCTTTTCCACAAATCGCTCCGCTATATGACAGATCTCGTCATCAAGCTTCAGAGTTTTCTCGACGAGGTCCGGCAGCTGGTGCAATGCGGTGACCAGTTCCTCGTGTGTTCCCTCATGCAGCCCGTGATATTGACCAATTGCAGCAACTAGCATCAGAAGATCCACCAATTGATTGGTAAACGCCTTCGTAGAAGCAACACAGATTTCGGTACCGGCCTCCAGCATCAGAGATAGATCACTTTCCCTGACAAGCGAACTCGCGGGCACGTTACAGAGACACAAAGTCGCGAGGTAATTCTCGTTTTCGGCCCCCCTGAGCGCCGCTAGTGTGTCAGCGGTTTCGCCAGACTGCGAAAGGGTTACCAGTAGAGTGTTCGGCAGCACAACCGACTGGCGATAACGAAGTTCGCTTGCGATCTCCACATGACAGGGTAGTCCGACATACTGCTCGAACCAGTATCTTGCCACCATACCCGTGTAGTAACTGCTACCACAGGCGACAATCTGCACGGCCTGCACTTGCCTGAAGATCTCCTCGGCACCGTTGCCAAAAGCCCGGGTCAGAACATGCCTGTCTGTGACCCTGCCGGACAACGTTCGCGCAATCGCCTGCGGCTGCTCGAAGATCTCCTTTGCCATATAGTGACGATAGTTACCCTTGTCCGAAGCATCCTGGCGTTCATCGAGCGTGATGGTGCGACTTTCTACGGAGCTTTCATTGTGACCGAAAATCGAGATTTCGCTCCTGGTCACTTCCACAAGTTCACCTTCCTCCAGGAAGATAAATCGATCCGTTACCGGTCGAAGCGCCTGGGGATCCGATGCCACATAGTTTTCACCAATACCAAGGCCGACGACCAGTGGGCTGCCCAGTCTCGCTGCCAAAATCCGATCCGGATGTGCCTCATCCAACACAGCGATGGCGTAGGCGCCTTCGAGCTTGTCCAGTACCCTGTCCATGGCTTCACGAAGACTCGTTGACGACTGGTATTCGTCATACAGTAAGTGTGCAATCACTTCGGTATCAGTTGCCGATTCGAATTCGTAGCCTTTGGCTTTCAAGTCCTCACGGAGACCCTCATGGTTTTCAATAATGCCGTTGTGAACAACGGCAATCCCATGCGAAACATGTGGGTGTGCGTTGATTTCGCTGGGTTCGCCATGGGTTGCCCATCTTGTATGGGCAATGCCTGCCTTACCGTAGGGCTGGTTCTCCCGACAGGCTGATGTGAGTTCCGCTACCTTCCCCAGCCTGCGCAGCCGATTGATCTGACCAGACTCGCTGATCATAGCCAGTCCGGCGGAATCATAACCTCGATACTCGAGACGCCTCAGACCCTCCAGCAGAATCTCACTGACTTCCCGCTGGGCTACAACCCCGACAATGCCACACATAACCTAACGCTCAGTTTCTTTTTATAGGTCGCTGCCAGTTCTTGACAGTAACCTGTTTCGACCGGCCTACCGCAAGCACCTGCGAATCCACATCTTTGGTAATCGTTGAACCCGCACCAATGGTAGAACCAGCTCCGATGCTGACCGGTGCCACAAGAGAGGCATTAGTGCCGATAAAAGCGCCATCGCCAATATTGGTTTCATGTTTGAAGGCACCATCGTAGTTACAGGTAATCGTACCGGCTCCGACATTGACGTCCTGACCAATAATCGCATCACCGAGATAGGCCAGATGGTTCGCTTTGCTGCGCAGACCGATCTTGCTTTTCTTCACCTCTACAAAGTTGCCTATATGAACCTCATCTGCAAGCTCGGCGCCAGGTCTTAGGCGTGCAAATGGACCGATAATACATTCGTTGCTAACTGAAGCTTCTTCGACAATCGAATTCGCACGTACAACCGTACCATCGCCAATCGTAGAGTCTCTAATGATGCAGTTCGGTCCAATATCGACGTTGTCCCCAAGGGTTACATCGCCTTCCAGAATCACATTGATATCCAGGCGCACACCCCGCCCTGTTTTTATACTGCCTCGCACATCAAGACGGGCCGGATCCATCACCTGAACGCCATTGTTCATCAGCTCTTCTACAATATTCATCTGCAACCCTCTTTCCAATCCTGCGAGTTGTGTAAATGTATTAATACCGGTCACTTCAATCGCATCAACGGCCTTATGCGCCCTAACTCCGCAACCTGCATCATTGGCATGGGCAACGATATCCGTCAGCAGATATTCCTCTTGTGCATTATCGTTGTCGAGTAGTGTCAGCCATTGCCGGATTCCTTTGATATCTGCCGCCATAACCCCGGTATTGATTTCACGAATAGTCTTCTGTCGATCATCAGTGTCCCGCTCTTCGACAATCTGCTGAACCTGTTCACCATCCCGAACGATCCTTCCGTAACCAAACGGATCACTCATATCAACCGTGAGAACCGACAGATCAGCATCAACCGCGACAAGGGACTGCAATGTGGACGTCCGGATAAGCGGGCAGTCACCCAACATCACCAGAACCCGTCCTGAATCAGCAAGACTGGATGCTACCTGCTGCATGGCGTGGCCGGTACCCAGTCGTTCCGCCTGAAGCACCCAGTTGATATCGCGCCGGTGAGGAAAAGCAGCCTTGACGGCATCTGCACCCTGACCGATAACCACATGAATCGCAGCGGCTTTCATTTCATCGGCGACATCGAGCAGATAAGCCAGCAGCGGTCTGCCACCCAGAGTCTGCAGCACCTTGGGTTTGTCAGATTGCATACGACTGCCAATACCAGCTGCCAGAATGCAGATTTCGAGTTGCTCGGTCATCGCGAAAGTTTAACCTATTGCGCCATTAAAAAAGGCGGCTGAGCCGCCTTCAAGTCGCTTCATTGTCATCGAATTGACAACAACTAGTTTCCGTTAGGAAACTAGCACCACTTTCTCGGATTCTGGTACAAGAACAACTAGTTTCCATTAGGAAACTAGCACCACTTTCTCGGATTCTTGTACAGGAACAACTAGTTTCCGTTAGAAATGAATCAGTGTTTCTTGTTCCTGATTTTCTGGATCGTCCTGAGCATCGCCGCCTGTTCCTGAAGATCTGCTGCCACCCGGGCAAAATCGATATCGGCCTTCTGATCAGCAAGCTCGGTTTCAGCCTTGGTCTGCGCTTCCACTGCCGCAGCCTCATCCAGATCATCCGCACGCAGGGCCGTATCGGCCAGGATATGGATCGACGTTGGTTGAACCTCCAGGAAACCACCCGAAGCAAAAAAGATCTCTTCTTCGCCCCCCTCGAGAATCAACCTGACCGGACCAGGTCGAACACCCGTCAGAAGCGGAGTATGGCCAGGCATAATACCCAGCTCACCAATCGTGCCGGTTGCCACAACCATTTCAACCTGGCCGGAGAAAATCTCTTCTTCGGCACTGACAATTGAGCAAAATACCGTGGAGGCCATCAGATCACCTATAGTGTTTTGGCTTTTTCAATCGCCTGTTCGATGTTGCCGACCATGCTGAATGCTGCTTCCGGTAAATCATCGTATTCGCCTTCAAGGATACCCTTGAAACTACGAATCGTGTCTGCAAGTGAAACATAAACACCGGGCTGACCCGTGAATACTTCTGCGACATGCATCGGCTGTGAGAAAAATTGGCTGATTTTCCGCGCCCTGTAAACCGTCAGTTTGTCTTCTTCTGAAAGTTCGTCCATACCCAGGATCGCAATAATGTCCTTCAATTCCTTGTATCGCTGCAGAATACCCTGCACCTGCTGAGCAACATTGTAATGTTCTTCACCAACGACCAGCGGATCAAGCTGACGCGATGTGGAATCAAGAGGATCAACAGCCGGATAGATACCCAGGGAAGCGATATCTCTGGAGAGCGTCACCGTCGAGTCCAGGTGAGCAAAGGTCGTAGCCGGTGACGGGTCAGTTAAATCGTCAGCTGGTACATATACTGCCTGGACAGAAGTAATCGAGCCATCCTTGGTCGTGGTAATTCTTTCCTGCAGTACGCCCATTTCCTCCGCCAGAGTCGGCTGATAACCCACCGCTGACGGCATACGACCCAGTAAGGCTGATACCTCGGTACCCGCCAGTGTATATCGATATATGTTGTCTACGAATAGCAGAACATCACGACCCTCGTCACGGAACTGTTCGGCCATAGTGAGGCCCGACAGTGCAACGCGGAGCCTGTTACCAGGTGGCTCATTCATTTGGCCGAATACCATGGAGATTTTATCGATAACACCTGCATCCTGCATTTCATGGTAGAAGTCGTTACCTTCCCGAGTACGCTCACCCACACCGGCAAAGACGGAAAGACCTGCGTGCTCTTTAGCAATGTTGTTAATTAGCTCAAGCATGGTGACAGTCTTACCAACGCCTGCTCCACCGAAGAGACCAACCTTGCCACCCTTGGCAAATGGACAGATCAAATCGATAACTTTGACCCCTGTCTCCAGCAGATCACGGCTACCGGTCTGTTCTTCAAAGGTCGGAGGCGCCCGGTGAATCGGCATACGTGCCTTTTCACCAATTGGACCCTTTTCATCGATGGGGTTGCCCAGCACATCCATGATCCGACCAAGTGTCTCTTCACCCACAGGAACACTGATCGGCTCCTCAGTGTTCGATACTGCAAGACCCCGGCTGATCCCTTCCGAAGAGCCCATGGCGATGGTTCTGACCACACCGTCGCCCAGCTGCTGCTGGACCTCAAGTGTGATGTCGTTGTCATCGATATTAAGGGCGTCATAAACCTTCGGGACTTCTTCCCGGGGGAATTCGACATCAATAACCGCACCAATGACCGATACGATACGTCCGCTACCCATTTGTCTTTCCTCTGTCTAGCAATTCTATATGTGGACAATCCACGAGATTCTTCGCTTCATTCAGAATGAACTTCGTCATACTGCCGCCGCGCCTCCAACTATCTCTGCCAGCTCCTGCGTAATCGCAGACTGACGAGCGTTATTCATGATGAGCTGCAGCTCATCTATCAGATCACCCGCATTTTCGGTCGCATTCTTCATGGCGATCATTTTTGCCGCCTGCTCACAGGCAACATTTTCCACGACAGCCTGATAAACCTGAGATTCGATAAACCGTGTAATCAGGTCTTCAACCAGCTGCCGTGCATCAGGTTCGTAAATATAGTCCCAATGGTGCTTCAGAGAATCGTCCTCAATAGCATCCAGCGGCACCAGCTGCCTCATTGTTGGCGTCTGGGTCATGGTGCTGATAAAGACGTTGTTGGCCAGATAAATCCGGTCTATCGTGCCGTCTTCGAATGAATCCAGCATCACCTTGATGCTACCGATAAGATCACTCATCTGTGGTGATTCACTGACATGACTACTGGCTGCAATAACATTACCGCCGTAGCTTTTGAAAAACTGGGCGCCCTTGTTTCCGATAAGGCAAAGGTCGTATTCGATACCTTCTTCAGACAGTTTCTTCAGGTCCTGCACGACATGCTTTAGAAGGTTAACGTTCAGACCACCACAGAGACCCTTGTCAGTGGTGACAACAATATAGCCGACACGCTTGACCTCACGATCCTGCATGTAGAAATGTCGATACTCAGCAGATGCATTGGCCACATGACCAATCACAGCGCGAATGTAGTCGGAATAGGGTCGCCCTTTGGCCATTCGGTCCTGAGCTTTACGCATTTTACTCGCGGCCACCATTTCCATAGCGCTCGTAATCTTCTGCGTATTCTTAATACTGCCGATCTGTTTTCGAAGTTCTTTGGCGTTCGCCATAACAGCCTCGTTAGTTATTTCCTGTCCGTTACCGGTTTCACTCCAGTCACTACCAGGTTTGTGTCGTCTTGAAGGTTTCGATTGCTTTTTGCATACGACCGATGACCTCGTCCGTATATGCACCTTCGGTATTTACCTCATTCATGAAATCGGCCTGTTCCGCGTTCATGTAGGAAATCAGTGCCGCTTCAAAGTCCAGGATCTTGTCAACATCAACATCTTGGAGGAATCCTTCATTGGCGGCATAGAGCACGACACCCATCTCGGCAACAGTCATCGGCGCATACTGCTTCTGCTTCATCAATTCGTTGATGCGTTCGCCATGCTCAAGCTGCCTTCTGGTAGCATCGTCCAGGTCGGATGCAAACTGAGAAAATGCAGCGAGCTCGCGGTACTGAGCCAGTGCCAGCTTGATACCGCCGGAAATCTTGGACATGAACTTCACCTGGGCGTCACCACCCACACGGGATACAGAGATACCCGGATTCATGGCAGGGCGTTCGCCGGCATTAAACTTGTCCGTCTCAAGGAAGATCTGGCCGTCAGTAATGGAGATTACGTTGGTCGGTACAAATGCTGACACATCACCGGCCTGGGTTTCGATGATGGGCAGCGCCGTTAGCGATCCCGTCTTACCTTTGACCTCACCATTTGTGAACTGCTCGACATATTCTTCATTGACCCGTGCTGCACGCTCAAGCAGTCTCGAGTGCAGGTAAAAAACGTCACCAGGATAAGCCTCACGCCCTGGAGGACGACGCAACAACAGTGACACCTGACGATAGGCCCACGCCTGCTTGGTCAGGTCGTCATAGATAATGAGAGCATCTTCACCGCGATCACGGAAGTACTCTCCCATGGCGCAACCGGAATAGGCGGAAACGTACTGCATCGGTGCCGGATCAGAGGCACTCGCCACGACAACGATGGTATTTTCCATAGCACCGTGTTCTTCCAGAGTCCTTACCACATTGGCCACCGAAGAGTTCTTCTGACCGATGGCGACATAGACACACTTAATGCCAGACCGTGCCTGGTTGATAATCGCATCGATGGCGATCGCCGTTTTACCCGTCTGGCGGTCCCCAATGATCAGCTCCCGCTGACCTCGACCGACAGGAATCATCGAGTCGATACACTTGAGCCCGGTCTGGACTGGTTGATCAACGTGCTTCCTGGCAATTACGCCCGGTGCAACTTTCTCAACCGGTGAAGTCGTAGCGGAATTGATCGGTCCTTTGCCGTCAAGCGGATTACCGAGTGCATCAACGACGCGTCCCAGCAACTCCGGTCCGGTCGGCACTTCAAGAATCCTGCCAGTACAGCTTGCTGTCTGACCTTCCGTCAGATTCTTGTAGTCACCGAGTACAACCGCACCCACGGAGTCACGCTCCAGGTTCAACGCGAACCCAAAGAGATTACCCGGGAATTCGATCATCTCACCATTCTGAACATCAGCAAGACCATGAATACGCACAATACCGTCAGATACACTGACGATCGTGCCCTCGTTTCTCGCTTCAGAAGAGACATCAAGCTTTTCGATCCGTTGCTTGATGATCTCGCTAATTTCGGAAGGATTCAGTTGTTGCATATCCTGTTCCTCAAGGGAAAATTAAATTCGTTTCTATCCGCCGCCTAACTCAGTGCCTGGGACAATCTGTCAAGTCGGCCACGCACGGAGTCATCGATTACGGTGTCCTCCGCCCTGATCACAACCCCGCCAATCAGAGACTGATCAACTTCTGTCTCGATGTTGATGTCCCGCTGCAATCTTTCTCCAAGCGCAATTGCCAACCGATTCTGCTCGTCGCTGTTGATGTCAAAAGCGCTGGTGACAGCCACATCGAGCGTCTTCTCATGATTGGACTTCAACAATTCGAACTGTGAAGAAATTGTCGGAATCAGTGCCAGACGGTCATATTCTGCAAGTACACCGATGAAGTTCCGGCCTTCGTTCGTCAAATTGTCGCCCATCAGCCCTACCAGCATCCGGGTTTCGTCTTCTGTCGTCAGAACCGGATTATCCAGAGCTGCCTGAACAATCGGCTCATTCAAAGCCGCAGCCAACAGCTGTAGCATGGTCGACCATGTAGCCATGCCATCTGCCTGGTCCAGCGCAAAAGAAAAGGCTGCTCTGGCATAGGGCCTGGCTATAGTCGAGAGTTCTGCTTCTGCCATATCAGAGACCTGCCGCGAGCTTGGAAAGCATCGCCTCATGAGCGCCGCGATCTACCGTTGACTCAAGGATCTTCTCTGCACCTTCAACGGCGAGATCACCGACCCGGGCTCTCAGTTCTTCTCTCGCCCGGCTGATCTCCTGGTCGATTTCCGCCTGAGCTCCTTCAATGATGCGCTCTGCTTCCTCACTGGCCTTGGCTTTGGCTTCTTCCTCAATCTGGCCAGCGCGATTTCTTGCCTGCGCAATTAGCTCCGCCGCCTGCTTCTTGGCTTGATCCAGTTCCACATCGGCAGCCTCATTGGCCTGCTCGAGTTGGCGCTCAGCAGCGACAGCCTTCTCTAAACCATCACTGATGGTCTGCTGGCGTTCCCGCATGATCGATGTCAGTGGTGGCCATACATATTTCATGCAGAATACAACAAACACGAAAAACGAAATCGCCTGCCCCAACATCGTTAAATTAATATTCACAGTTCACCTCAAATTGGTTGGCTGATTGATGCGACTTCTACAAGCTGCGCTGAAGTCTTCTTCTATCACGCTGAAGGCTCTCCTATACACGCTGAAGGCTCTCTACAGACACGCTGAAGGCTCCATACACGCTGAAGGCTTCTTCTGTCACGCTGAAGGCTCTCTACAGACACGCTGAAGGCTCTCTACAGGGCAAAGATCATGTAGAGAGAGATACCAACCGCAATAATAGGCACCGCGTCAACCAGAGCCAGCGCAATAAAGAGCTGGGTCATCAGCATAGGCTGCAATTCAGGCTGACGGGCAACACCTTCGAGATACTTGCCCCCGAGAATACCAATGCCGACACCACTGCCAATGGCACCTAGACCCATCAGGATTCCACCTGCGATCAAGATAAGCGACTGTTCCATGAGTTACTCCTACTAAATAAGTCGTTTTCTTTTGTTAGTGTTCGTCAACGTCATGAGCCTGAGTCAGATAAACAATCGTCAGGATCATGAAGACAAACGCCTGTAAACAAATAATTAGAATGTGAAAGACCGCCCAGGCCCACTGCAAAAGACCACCAAAGAGACCAAGCAGTATGCCGCTGCTGTATAGCAGAGCGATCAGAATGAAAATCATCTCACCGGCGTAAAGATTGCCAAAGAGTCGAAGGCCGTGGGACAGAGGCTTTGCAATCATGTCCACGGTCTCAAGAATGAGGTTAAACCAGTACATACTCCAGTGCGGTATGGGATGCGTCACTAGACTGGCACCGAATTTTACCGGCCCCTTGATCTTGAAGTTGTAATAGAGCACCAGGAAGAAAATGGAGACCGACATGCCCAGCGTCGCATTGGGGTCGGTTGTTGCCACCACTTTCATATAGGGGATGCCCACCAGTGCTGCTGCGTGGGGGATCAGGTCCACCGGCACCAGATCCATCATGTTCATCAGAAATACCCAAATCAGGATCGTCAGGGAAAGCGGGCCAATAATAGGGTTCGGTCGAGTGCCGAATACCTGCGTAATATTGTCCTCAACGAACTCCACAACGAACTCGCAGAAGTTCTGCCATCCACCAGGCACACCGGTAGTAGCCTTTCTCGAGGCCATCAAAAACATGATGAGAAAAACGATACCGAGGAAGATGGACCAAAACATAGTATCCACATGGATAGCCCAAAAACCCATTTCAGCGATATCTTCAGGACCATGGGCCCAGCCCCACTCACCGGTCTCGAATTGACCATAGGTAAGATTGGTCAGATGGTGCTGAATGTACTCAGAAGAGTCTTTATATTCTCCAGCCATAATGTCGAGGGATCCTTAACCTATTTCACTCTTGCCCTACTTCGGGGTCGAAACGGATTCTTCCATTACCACCCTGGTAACTAGCTCCGCTTCAGCAGTCTCCTTGCTTCAAGCAATGGGATGACTGCCTGGCTTATCTGTAACAAAACAAATGTGCCAAAAAAGACCACTACATTGAGTGGCTTCACAAATACAAAAACCATCGCAAGTATTGCTGTCGTCAGCGCAAACTTGCCTGCTTCCCCTCTCAACACCTGACTCATACCTGTCTCACCGGGAGATATGGGTCTCAAGCTGACGGCAAACACAAATATCGTCGGGACGATACAGCTCAAACCCGCCGACAATGCTGAAATCGCTGCGACCTTGTCGATGACCAGACACAAACCGGATGCGAAAAAAGTCGCAAAGAACTGTGCTGCTACGACTCGGTAGAAGGGTGATCCAGTAAATCTGGAGAGCCTATACGCCACCTGTTTTTGTGCCTGAAACCACCCGGTCCGTCGCGGGTGCAGAGTATAGTGATTTGGATTCGGCGGAGCAACTTGGAAACGCCCATTTTTTGGGGATTTTGTCCTTTTTCCAAGGTTATTCTTCGTAGCCCATTTTCTGGAGGATATTGTCAAGTTCATCCAGGCTGCTATAGCCGATGATCAGCTTGCCCTTACCTTTGGCTGTATGACGTATCTGCACTGGCTGGCCCAGACTCTGGCCAAGGTTCATCTCCAGTCTTTTCGTATCCGCGTCAATCGAAACTGATCGTTGCGCGGCCGGCTTACCCAGATTTTTCAAGAACTTCTCGGTCTGGCGAACACTGAGTCCCCGCGCCACAATAGTCCTGGCCGCATCGATCTGCGCCTCGGCATCGAGTGTCAGGAGCGCTCTGGCGTGCCCCATCTCGATATGTCCCGCTTCCAGCATATCTGCCACTGGTTTCTCAAGACTATTAAGGCGAAGTGTATTGGTCACCGAGCTTCGGGACTTGCCGACCGCTTCGGCTACTTCCTGGTGGGTCAACTGAAAATCATCGATAAGCCGCTGCAGGGCTGTCGCCTCCTCCAACGGATTAAGGTCTTCGCGCTGAATGTTCTCAATCAACGACATGGCCAGAGCCGACTCATCATTGACCGTTTTGACAACCGCAGGAATTTTTTCCAAACCTGCGAGCTGCGCTGCACGCCAGCGACGTTCACCCGCGATGATTTCGTAACTGTTTTCACCCACCGGACGCAAAACAATTGGCTGCATCACACCCTGGGCCGTGATCGAATCCGCCAGTTCGGCAATCGATTCCTCGGCAAAATGCGATCGTGGCTGGAACCGACCAGGGCGAATGTATTCAACAGGAACTTCGTTCAGACCAGCGCCGGTCGACACCGGCTTTTGTTTCGGCAGGAGCGCGTCAAGCCCACGGCCCAGTCCTCTTTTTTTCGCCACCATTACTGCACTCCAATGGTTCTATGGATGCCTTTTTAAGACTTCACCCGCCAGCGCCAGATAGGCCTTTGCACCCCGGGAATGCTTGTCGTAAAACAGTATCGGGACACCGTAGCTGGGCGCTTCTGCAAGACGAACATTTCGCGGCACCAACGTGCGATAGACCGTTTCGCCAAAATGTTCAATTAATTGCAAGGATACCTCACGACTCAAGCTATTGCGCGGGTCGTACATGGTTCGGACCAACCCTTCCACGTGTAATCTCGGATTGAACGATGTCGTTAGACGTTCGATAGTGTCCAGTAGCGCTGACAGTCCTTCAAGCGCATAGTATTCGCACTGCATTGGGATTATCACACTATCAGCGGCAACGAGACCGTTTACCGTCAGTAGCCCAAGCGCAGGTGGACAGTCGATCACGATAAAGTCGTATCGCACCCTGATCGACATCAACGCATCTCGAAGCCGGTGTTCCCGTCGCTCAATGTCCGTCAGTTCGATCTCAGCCCCTGTCAGGTCTGCATTAGCACCCAGAAGGTCGTAACCCGCAGCCTCCGCATTAACAAGTGTATCTGCTGCTTCCGCGTCACCGACCAGGACATCATAGATTGATGATTCCAGGTCGTGCTTATCAATACCACTCCCCATGGTGGCATTGCCCTGAGGATCCAGGTCAATCAACAGGACCCGGCGATTCATCTGGGCCAGAGATGCCGCCAGATTGACGCTCGTGGTGGTCTTACCGACACCCCCTTTCTGATTGGCAACGGCCAGTACAACGGTCATGCTGAGGTAGCCACCTTCAGCTCAACAAGACAACGCTCTGTTTCGATACCGGGGACACTAAATTTGTGCACATTTACTTCAACAGAGCCTGAATCCAGTGCCTCCAGCTCCTCCTCCAGATCGAGTCCTTTCATGGCGAGCAGATTGCCGGATGTCGCCAGGTGACGAGACGAAGAGACAAAATCGGCGAGGCTGGCAAAAGCTCGTGACAGAACCTGATCGAAGCTACCCTCGAAGTCTTCGACCCGCGCCTGAATGACCTCGACATTGTCGAGCCCGAGCTCAATTTTCACCTGCGTCATAAACCGGGTCTTCTTGCCATTGGAATCCAGCAGTATAAAGTCTTTATCGGGATTGATCAGCGCCAGCGGTATACCCGGCAACCCGGCACCACTGCCGACATCAAGAATGCGTGAACCCTTCAAAAAAGAGGTAATCGAAAAAGCATCTAACAGATGATGTGAAGTAATTTTTTCGGACTCTAGAATCGCCGTCAGATTGGTAACCCGGTTCCACCGCATCAGTAACGACTTATAGTGCAACGCCTTTTCCATTAGCGTATCGCTAGCAGGTATCTCTAGTTCACCAAGCCCACTTTTCAACAGTTCGTCAGCTTCCATCAGGCAGTCTTTTGCAGACTCCCCTTTTTTGTCTTTTTGAGGAAGATCATCAACAGGGAAATCGCCGCCGGCGTCACGCCTGAGATCCTGCTGGCCTGACCTAGTGTGGCAGGTCTCACCTGGTCCAGCTTCTGTACCACTTCATTGGAAAGTCCCTTGACCTCTGTATAGTCGAGCGACTGCGGGAGCGGCATTTCCTGGTGGGCCTTGATACGTGCAATCTCTTCCGTCTGTCGTGCAATATAACCCTCATACTTACAGTCTATCTCCACCTGCTCGAGCACCTCGGTATCGGTGAACGCAATTGACACTACGCCGACGAGGTCGGTGATATTCACTTCCGGCCGCTTCAGTAGGTCAATAAGAGTGTTCTCCCTGGACAATGCCTGACCGAGCATGACTTCGATATCGTTGTCACCCGGCAGTACAAAACGTTGTGAAAGTTCACCTTCGAGAGACTCAATCTGTTCGCATTTCTCGCTGTATCGTCGCCAGCGTCTATCGTCAACCAATCCCAGCTCTCGGCCCATTTCGGTCAATCTGCGATCGGCATTGTCCTGGCGAAGAGTGAGGCGGTATTCCGCTCTGGAGGTAAACATTCGATAGGGCTCACGCGTACCAAGGGTAATCAGATCATCGATAAGTACACCGATATAGGCTTCATTGCGCTTCGGTGCCCAGAAATCCTTCCCTTGAACCCGCCGCGCGGCATTCAATCCAGCGATCAAACCCTGTGCTGCCGCCTCCTCGTAGCCAGTGGTGCCGTTTATCTGACCGGCAAAAAACAGGCCTTTGACGTGTTTGGTCTCCAGGCTGGGGCAAAGCTCACGGGGCTCAAAAAAATCATATTCAATGGCATATCCGGGCCTTGTGATGTGGGCGTTCTCGAATCCCTTGATCGACCGAACCAGCTCAACCTGGACATCGTATGGCAGGCTGGTACTGATACCGTTGGGGTAGATCTCATTGGTCTGCAAACCCTCTGGTTCAATAAAAATCTGATGGGACGATTTATCAGCAAACCGAACCACCTTATCTTCAATTGAGGGGCAATACCTCGGTCCCACGCCTTCGATAACACCCGCATAAAGCGGTGAACGATCCAGACCGGCACGTATAATTTCATGAGTTCGTTCGTTGGTGTGGGTAATGTGGCAGGAGACCTGCTCGGGGTGATCCTCCGGTCCTGACAAATAGGACATGACTGGTCTGGGTTCATCGCCCGGCTGCGACTCGAGATCCTCGTAGTCTATTGTGCTGCCATCAATTCTTGGAGGCGTTCCGGTTTTCAGTCGGTCAACCGCAAATTGCATCTCCCTGAGACGGTCTGCCAGCGCATTGGATGGCGCATCGCCCATCCGCCCGCCAGGGTGGCTATCCATGCCGACGTGAACAATGCCGCCAAGAAAGGTACCGACCGTCAGCACGACAGATTTCGCCCTGATTTCCAGACCCATATGCGTCACCACGCCCCGGATCTCATCCCCTTCAATTATCAGATCCTCGACGGCCTGTTGAAAGATACTGAGGCCAGCCTGGTTTTCCAGCATGTGCCGGATCGCCGCCTTGTATAACTGTCGGTCAGCCTGCGCCCGTGTCGCTCGGACTGCCGGTCCCTTTCTCGAATTGAGGATGCGAAAGTGAATACCAGCCTGGTCCGCCGCAAGCGCCATGGCGCCACCCAGGGCATCGACTTCTCTAACCAGATGACTCTTACCGATTCCACCGATAGCAGGGTTGCAGGACATCTGCCCCAGAGTTTCAATATTCTGAGTCAACAGTAAGGTGCGCGCACCTGTTCGAGCAGCGGCGAGCGCTGCCTCGGTGCCAGCGTGTCCGCCGCCTACGACGATAACATCAACATCGGCATGCATAATTTAAGCTATATCCCGTAAGGAACGACCCTGCAAGGGACGGCAAGTATACGCATCAGACCTCGGTTGTCACCTCTGCGTGATGCTTACCAGAGTCCTGGAGCCCCATTGAAGGTAACTAACTACTTGCCGATACAAAAAGTCGAGAAAATCTCGCCCAGCAGATCATCAGCGGAGAACTCGCCAGTAATCTCTTCTAGGTGTCGTTGGCAAAATCTGAGTTCTTCCGCCAGAAGTTCGCCCGCTCCATTCCTGGTCAGCTCGCCGTGACCCTTATCAACCGCCGCAAGAGCCTGTTCCAGAGCATTAACATGGCGTGTCCTTGCCGTGAACCCGGATTCCGTGCTGCCGTCAACGCCAAGATGCTTTTTCAGGTTTGTTTTCAAGGCTTCCATACCTTCACCGGTTTTAGCCGAAACAGCGATCCCTTCGTAGGCTCCAGCACCCGCTAAATCGATCTTGTTAGACACGATCACCATGCCCGCGCCACTGGCTGCTTCAAGCTCTTCAAGATCGAGTTTTTGTTGGGGTTTATCCAGACTGGCATCGACAACGGCAATAACGAGGTCTGCTTGTTCACTGGCGGCAACGGCACGTCTGACGCCCTCTGTTTCGATCGCATCACCAGTGCGTCTGATCCCCGCGGTATCAATCAGTCGTAGGGGAATCCCATCCAGTTGAAAAATATCGCCCACAATATCCCGCGTTGTACCCGGTATATGCGTGACAATTGACGTTTCCCTGCCCGTCAGACGGTTCATCAGACTGGATTTACCGGCATTGGGTTTTCCCAACAATACTACTGAAGCGCCTTCTGAGAGGAGAGCGCCGAGGTTGGCCTCGGAGATTACATCCTTCAGCCTCCGCCTGATGTCACTCAGCTGCTTCTCAACCCGATCATCACCAAGATAGTCAACCTCTTCATCAGGGAAATCGATTGCTGCCTCGACAAAGACCCTGACTTCAATCACCGTCGCAAGCAGTTCTGCGATGAGGTCTGAAAATCTACCTTCAAGAGAGCGCATTGCACTTCTTGCTGCCTGGGCAGTACCACTGCTAATAAGATCAGCAATAGCTTCAGCCTGAGTAAGATCCAGCTTGTCGTTGAGAAAGGCGCGTTTGCTGAATTCACCCGGTTCCGCAATCCTGGCTCCAAGACCGACAATCCGCTTGAGCAGCATGTCCAAAACCACCGGCCCTCCATGACCCTGCAGTTCAAGCACATCTTCACCGGTAAACGAATCTGGTCCTTTGAAATAGAGCGCCAGCCCTTGATCCAGGGCAGTGCCATCGTCACCGAGAAACCTGACCAGGGACGCATATCTCGGTTTCGGCAGATGACCGATCACCGATCTGGCAATAGTAGAAATACCCGGACCCGAAACCCGAACGATTCCAACACCACCGCGACCTGGAGCAGTTGCTACGGCTGCTATCGTATCCTGGCTATAGGATGGGCCGTCTGAAGACACACGCTATCCTGCTTTTTCAATCTGCCGGGTGACATGCCACTGTTGCATAATCGATAGAATATTGTTGACCAGCCAGTAGAGTACAAGCCCCGATGGGAACCAGAGAAAGAAAAACGTGAACATTATCGGCATGAACTTAAACACCTTCGCCTGCACAGGGTCGGGCGGTTCTGGTTGCAGCATTTGTGTCAGGAACATTGAAATACCCATCAGGATGGGCAACACAAAATAGGGATCCATGGTCGACAGGTCGTAAATCCACAACATGAATGGTGCCTGCCGTAGTTCAACGCTTTCCATCAGCGTCCAGTAAAGCGCGAGAAAGACAGGCATCTGCAACAAAATAGGAAAACATCCACCAAGCGGGTTAGCACCTTCCTTTTTGTATAGATCCATCGTCGCCTGGGAAAATTTCTGCCGATCTTCCCCGTAACGCTCCTTTAGACGAGCCATCTCCGGCTGCAGTTTCCGCATCTTTGCCATCGATTTGAAGCTCGCTGCCGAAAGTGGGAAGAGCAATGCTTTGACTATCACCGTCAGTAGAATTATGGCCACACCCCAGTTGCCAACAACCGAATGCAATACTGTCAGCAGGTAAAATAGCGGTTGGGCCAGCCACCAGAGAAATCCATAATCGACCGTGAGTTCAAGACCCTCTGCTATTTCCCGCATCACATACTGGTCCTTGGGCCCCACGTAATACTGAGCCCCGAGGGGACTTCTACCGGCAGCCGGCACACTGATCGCCGGCGTCGTAAACCCAAACAGGTAGAGATCCTGACCTTTCAACTTGCGAGCCTGATAGTTATTGACCTCGCCATCAGCGGGTACCCACGCAGTGACAAAGTAGTGCTCAACCAGCGCTATGTATCCATCCTCTCTCGTCAACTTGTAGGATTCGTCTTCGAGATCATCGAATTCTAGTTTTCGATAAAGCTCGTCTCCCGATCGAGTAGCCCCCCCAACGTACGGTCTCATTCCCATCATGCTCTCTGAAAATGAAAACGGCATTTGTCCATCGCGTTTGATCTGCGTAAAAAGTGCGCCTCTCCATTCCTGGTCTTCAGCGGCTGCAATCTCGTATTCGAGCTGAACCAGGTAACTGCCTCGCTTAAACAAAAAGTGCTTGAGTATCTCTGCGCCGCTTTCCTGCTGATACCTCAACGTCACCTTCAGTTCTTCGGCAGCGTTCATTTCATATCGGTCCACGTCGACTGTGAACACCGGTCGCGACCCTGTCCGATCGGTCCCGTCACGTCCGATCAAACCACTTTGAGCCACGTAACTATTTCTTGGATCAACCAATAAGAATGGTATCTCCGGTGTTTCCAGCGTAGCTGGATACTTTGGCAGCGCTACGCGAACAATATCTCCACCGTTAAGGTCAATCTGTAAATCCAGGACATCAGTGACCACAGTGACAAGTCTGCGCCTGACAACCTCAGGTCTAGCAGTCGGGTGATTTTCTTCTGCCAGTTGTGGCACCACGTCAGACTCTGCGACAGTAGTGGTCTCCGGCACGACATCCACGGTAGCTTCCTGGATTGTCGATTCAACAGTTTCTACGGGCAGATTACGACTATTTACCCCGTAATCTTCGTTCCAGGCGAGGATCAGCAAATAAGCAGTTACCGCCAGTCCTAGAAGGATAAGTATTCGCTGGATGTCCATAGATCAGCTTCCTTGTTCGCCGAATTCCGGTACGGGATCGTATCCACCAGGATGAAAGGGGTGGCATTTACAGACTCGTCGAACAGAGAGATCAATACCGGTAACAACGCCATAATTCTCAATGGCTTCGGCAGCATAAGCCGAACAGGATGGGTAAAAGCGACAACTCGGTCCAGCCAGACTCGAAAATGTCAGTTGATAAAATCGTATTAGACCGGTCAGTATTCGTTTCATGACTCCGATACCTTTCTGACAAGATCCTGAAACAGATTATCAATGGTTCTGGAAACTTGTTTTTCTGTACGGACCCCGGGTCGGGCCAGCACAACAATATCAACACCGTCGCCTATAACAGGCATTTGACGAAAAGCTTCCCTGACTTTTCTCTTTATTCGATTTCGATCTACAGCGAGGTGCACATTTTTCTTAGCAATAACAAGACCTAGCCGATTAAATCCCTGCTCATTAATCTTTGCAAGAAACAGGAAACAGGCATGTCTGACGACATATTCACGATCTTGGAATACGGTATCAAATTCCTCGGAGGAACACAGTCTGCGACTGGTAGGAAAGGAATAATCTGGCATGAGGCGCTCACTGGTGAGTACGCTTCAGGGATTTCTTAAGCAGACAGAACCTTTCGACCTTTGGCTCGTCTGCGCTTAATGACAAGCCGACCTGACTTGGTTGCCATTCTGGCCCGAAAACCATGGGTCCTTTTCCGCTTAATCACGCTTGGCTGGAAAGTTCTCTTCATCTTCGTATACCGGGTTCTAAGCTTAAAAAGGAGCGCGATTCTAATGAAGATGAGGCTAATCGTCAATTAGGGAAATCATGGGCATGCTTATAAATAAGATACTTATATATATATGTTTATTGATATTGTTTTTATTAAGAACGAATTTTCTGTGGGAAACCCTTGAATAAATAGTGAATTCAGTAACTTATATCAAGTAAAACTACGCTTGATTCCGGTGAACGAACATTGTGTAACCTGTGGAGAAACTGGTGGAAAGTCGCCGTTTTATTAACAATGCTAACGGGGATGTTAAGGGGAATAAAACAATCCACAAGTTATTCACAGGTTAGTCACGGCTTGCTAACCCTGAAGATGTATAAATTATTGAAAAATAAATAGTTTTCCTTAGGTATTTTTACACAATTGCTTGGCTTGGGCTGGTCAATGGAGTTAATATCACCCGGTGCTTATGGCATCAATATTTTCCTAGTGATTGAGTTCTTTACCCAACTACATCGGTAAAGAAAAC
This sequence comes from Gammaproteobacteria bacterium, assembly GCA_018656865.1. GTDB lineage: Bacteria > Pseudomonadota > Gammaproteobacteria > Pseudomonadales > Azotimanducaceae > UBA9659. The sequence continues at coordinate 24,576 of JABHYO010000187.1, forward strand.
CCAAGAAACTTTAATAAAAACACAGCGAAGCGGGGGTTCTGTGGGGGCAACAATATGGCAAAAATGCCTCGATCGGCTCGAGGACGAGCTGTCATCTCAGCAGTTCAACACATGGATTAGACCCTTACAGGCGATAGACGACAAAGACAGTATCAAGTTGCTGGCCCCAAACCGGTATATCAAGGACCAGGTCAACGATAATTTCCTCGAGCGTATTCAGGAGCTCCTGTCGCAGGGGGGACGAAGTCAGGTCGAGCTCGATATCGGCAGTACCGGCAAAGTTTCAAAAAGTGAGAGACCCCCCAATACTTTTGCCGCCAGAGAACGGTTCTATCCATTGTTGGATCTGAACAAGAGTTTTACCTTTGACACTTTTGTTGAGGGTCGTTCGAATCAGTTAGCGCGTGCTGCCGCAATGCAGGTTTCTGAAAATGTTGGTGGAGCGTCTTACAATCCCCTGTTGTTGTACGGTGGTGTTGGTCTGGGTAAAACCCACCTGATGCATGCTGTCGGCAATTCTATTGCTGACCGCCATCCTCATTTGAAGGTGGCCTATATGTACTCGCAGCGGTTTATGGAAGATATGGTTCGCGCGATTGAGCACGGTACTATGTCGGATTTTACCAAGTACTATCGTTCCGTTGATGTCCTACTAATGGACGACATACAGTTTCTTGCTAAGGGAATGAAGACTCAGGAAGAATTCTTTCACGTTTTCAATAGATTACAAGAAGATGGTAGCCAGATCGTATTAACCTGTGATCGGTATCCAAAAGAGATAGAAGGACTGGAAGAGCGACTGGAAAGCCGGTTTGTCTGGGGCATGACAGCTCCTGTAGAACCGCCGGAACTGGAAACGAGAGTTGCCATTCTCATGAAGAAAGCGGATCTGGAAAAGGCCACATTGCCAAGTGATGCTGCTTTTTTCATTGCTGAGCGAATTCGTTCCAATGTCCGCGAACTGGAAGGTGCGCTCAAACGCGTCATCGCCAACGCCAAATTTACCGGGCGAGAAATATCCACTGACCAGGTTCGAGAATCCCTGAGGGATCTGATCGCCATTCAAGACCGTCAGATCGGTATAGAGAACATCCAGAAAACCGTTGCTGATTATTATAAGATTCGATTAGGTGAGCTTCTCTCGAAGAAACGCACCAGATCGATAGCCCGCCCCAGGCAGCTTGCCATGGCGCTGGCAAAGGAGTTGACTAACCATAGTCTGCCAGAGATCGGCGATTCGTTCGGAGGCAGGGATCATACGACAGTGCTTCATGCCTGTAGGAAGATTGAAGAACTAAGAGAGAGCAGTCGGGATATTCGGGAAGACTATAACAATCTTCTAAGACTGCTGACAGGGTAGAAGGTTGGGCCAGAGGGTGCTGGCACAGGAAATCAAATGAAGTTCACGATTAATCGGGAAAAGCTGCTTGAGCCGCTACACCTCGCTTGCGGTGTGGTTGAGAGAAAACAGACTGCGCCGATATTGTCCAATATTCTCCTTTGTGCTGAAGGTGGTAGCCTCGTTATAACCAGTTCCGATGAGGAAGTGGAACTGACGGTTACTATTGCCGAAGTCTCCATCGAGGATGAAGGTGAGGTGACCGTTCCAGCGCGGAAATTGATGGATATCTGTCGAAGTCTGCCTGATAACGCTGACATGACTGCGTGCCTGGATGGGAACAGGGTGGCTATTGATAGCGGACGGTTTAGTTCGTACCTGGCAACACTGCCTTCAGCAGAGTTCCCCAGCATCGAGGTAGGATCGCCGGATGTTGCCATTCCTTTGCCTGTTGCCGACCTTCGCAAACTTCTGCAGAGAACCAGTTTCGCAATGGCTCAGCAGGACGTCCGTTACTTTTTTAACGGTGTGCTGCTGGAAGTTGAGGACGAAACAGTACGCTTCGTGGCTACAAACGGTCAGCGACTGGCGACCAGTCACGTAAAACTGGAAGAGAGCCTGGGCAGCCACCAGTTCATCATCCCTCGAAAAGCTGTAGGTGAATTGTCGCGGATACTTGATGGGGAGGATACCGTCAGCCTCAATTTCACATCGAGCCACATGTTGCTCGAAAGGCCGGGGCTCAAACTAATCACCAAACTAATTGACGCGACCTACCCGGATTACACCAGAGCAATTCCAACGGCCGGGAATAAGATGGTCGTTGCAGATAGACAATTATTGAAAGAAGCGCTATCAAGAACGGCAATTCTTTCCAATGAACTTTATCGCAATGTGCGGCTGATCGTGATGCGGGATAAACTCGACATGCATGCCAACAATCCGCAGCAGGAAGAGGCTGAAGAAAGTATCGCGGTTGAGTATGACGGCGAAACACTGGAAATTGGATTCAATGTCAGTTATTTAATTGAGGCTCTATCGGTCATGCAGGGCGAGAAGGTGAGGATCACATTAATGGATGCGACCAGCGCCTGTGTGCTCGAAGATGTGAATGATACGGAATCGTTGTACGTGATAAGCCCCATGGTGCTTTAGGTTAAAGGTTAGCGAGCGCTTACTAACCTGCGGGGTAATGAAAGGCGCTCAGCAATTGGATACAAGTATGAAGTTTTCTGTGAATCGAGAATCCCTCTTGCGACCACTGCAACAGGTCGCCGGAGTCGTTGAGCGCAAACAGACACTGCCGGTGTTGTCCAATCTGCTTCTTCAGGTTCAGGACGATAAGCTATCGATGACTGGGACTGATCTGGAGGTCGAACTCATTGGGCGGGTTGGGGTCTCTGATGCAGAGCCGGGCGACATTACGGTACCGGCACGGAAACTGGTCGATATTTGTCGTGAGATTCCAGATAAGGCAAACATTGATTTTTCTTTAAATGAAAACCGGATAGAAATCAGGTCAGGCCGTTTCCGTTCGACATTGTCCACGTTACCCGCAGTAGATTTTCCCTCGGTGGATCATTCCGATCCGGAGTTGACTACTGAGTTGGACAGCAAAGCATTCAAGAACCTGCTTGATAAAACAGCTTTTGCGATGGCGCAACAGGATGTCAGGTATTTTCTAAACGGCATGCTTATCGAAATTGGCGAGGGTCATGTCAGATCAGTAGCGACGGATGGGCATCGCCTGGCCATGAGCGATCTGGATCAGGAAGGGCTCACGGGTGACGTTAAGCAGGTGATCGTGCCCCGTAAGGGAGTGATTGAAATACAGCGATTGCTACAGGAACTGGAAGACAAGGTTGCTGTTGCTGTTGGCAGCACGCATTTATGTGCAACATCGAGCATGTTCACGCTGACAACCAAACTTGTCGACGGTAAGTTTCCGGACTACCAGCGTGTGATACCGCGCGATGGTGACAAGATCGTTATGGCTGATAAACAGGAGTTGCGTCAGGCGCTGAGTCGAACGGCCATATTGTCGAACGAAAAGTTTAGGGGAATTCGTTTTTCACTGGCATCTGGACAGTTGCAGTTGTCTGCTAACAATCCCGAGCAGGAGGAGGCGGAGGAGACCGTTTCTGTCGAATATCAAGGTGACAGCCTGGAGGTTGGGTTCAATGTCAGCTACCTGCAGGATGTGCTCTCGGTGATTGAAAATGAAAGAGTTCGAGTAACACTTGCCGATGCCAATAGTAGCGCAGTGCTTGAAGATCCAGAGTTGGAGGACGCAATCTACGTCGTTATGCCGATGAAGTTATGAGTCTCAATTGGCTTTTTGCCACTGGATTCAGAAATCTCATCGATACGCAGCTGGAGCTGAAACCCGGTATCAACCTCCTTTTTGGCGAGAATGGCAGTGGCAAGACCAGCCTGCTGGAGTCGGCCTACTTCCTTTCGTCAGCAAGATCTTTTAGAACAACCCTTCACGATCCACTGATCCAGCGTGGTCAGGATGGTTGCCTGGTTCGTGGTGAACTCGAGCGGCAGGGGCGAACCTGGCGTGTTGGCATCACGCGAGATCGGAGTGGGGAACGGCAGATTCGGATAAACGACGAGAGCTGTCAAAAGGCTAGTGAACTGGCGAGTTTGTTACCGACCCTCGTGCTTAGTCCCGAGTCTTTAGATATGTTGCTGGGACCTCCAGAACAGCGACGTCGATTCCTAAACTGGGGATTGTTTCACGTGGAACCAGGTTTTACCGTGCGCTGGGAAGAAGCTAACAGGGCTCTCAGGCAACGGAACCGAATCCTGAGAGAGGGAATTAGCACGCCAACGGAACTGAATGCCTGGTCAATCCAGCTGGCCGGGCTTGCCGAGGGTCTGGATCTGGCGCGAGGTCTATATATAGAGCAATACCGACCCGTATTTTTGGAGGTCGTGTCGCAGTTGTCGGGTATGAGTGGAGTCAGCCTGGAATACCACCGAGGCTGGGGTGAAGATACAACGCTTCTGGAAGTCTATGAACGAGACGCTGAAAGTGACAAAAAAAGAGGCTTTACACAGAAGGGTTTTCAGCGCGCAGATGTTAGAATAACCATCAATGGTCAGCCCGCAGTTAAAGTCTGTTCCCGAGGTGAACTCAAAGCTCTTGTCTGGGCCATGATTCTGGCTCAGGGAGCGGTAGCAAACCAGCAGGAAGACCGCGAAACCCTATATTTAATTGACGATCTTGCGTCAGAATTCGACGTCGACCATAGACGGCGTGTTGGCGACTATTTGGCAGCGACTGGTAAGCAGGTCTTGTTGACAGGTGTCGAAAAAAAGGCGCTCATGGCCAGTTGCGACGGTAAGTTCGAGCGATTGTTTCACGTGGAACAAGGGCGCGCAAAAGTTCGGGAGAACTAGATGACAGATGACAAGTCATACGACTCCAACAGTATTAAGGTACTGAAAGGTCTTGATGCGGTACGTAAGCGTCCTGGAATGTATATCGGTGATACCGATGACGGCACCGGGCTCCATCATATGGTTCAGGAGTTGGTGGATAACAGCATTGACGAGGCCCTGGAAGGATACTGTTCAGATATCAAGGTCAAAATTCACCCTGATGAGTCGGTCACCGTATCCGATGATGGGCGCGGAATACCAACAGATTTGCATGAGGAAGAGGGTCGCTCAGCCGCAGAAGTGATCATGACTGTCCTCCACGCCGGAGGAAAATTCGACGACAGTAGTTACAAGGTCTCCGGTGGTCTTCATGGTGTTGGCGTATCGGTGGTGAACGCATTGTCATCGGAACTGAATCTGACTATCTGGCGTGATGGCAAAGTCTGGGAACAGACCTATCGCGATGGCGTGCCGGATGCGCCACTAAAAATAGTTGGCGATACGACCCACACAGGTACCCAATGCCGATTTAGGCCATCACCGGAAACGTTCTCCAACATCGAATTCCACTACGACATTCTTGCCAAACGTCTTCGGGAGTTGTCTTTCCTGAATTCGGGTGTCTCTATTGAACTTACAGACGAGCGTAGCGGTAAGCAGGAAAAATTCAGATATGAAGGCGGTTTACGGACTTTTGTGGAGTATCTCAATAGCAACAAAACTCCGCTCAACAGCATTTTTCACTTTTCCGAGGACCGGGAAGACGGTATTTCCGTAGAAGTTGCCATGCAATGGAACGACTCCTATCAGGAAACAATACTAGCCTATACGAACAATATTCCGCAGAGTGATGGAGGCACACACCTGCAGGGTTTTAGAGGTGCCCTGACACGTAGCCTGAATAACTACCTTGAAAGCGAAGGCATGGGTAAGAAGGCACAGGTGAATACCACTGGGGACGACGCCCGTGAGGGTCTGACTGCCATTGTGTCGGTAAAGGTGCCGGAACCTAAATTTTCATCCCAGACAAAAGACAAGCTGGTGTCTTCAGAGGTCAAGACTGCTGTGGAGCAGGAGATGGGGGAGTATTTCTCCAACTATTTGCTTGAAAGTCCACAGGAAGCCAAATCGATCGTTCAGAAGATGATTGACGCTGCCCGGGCTCGTGAGGCTGCGCGCAAGGCTCGTGAAATGACCCGACGTAAGGGTGCCCTGGATGTCGCTGGATTACCCGGAAAGCTGGCAGACTGTCAGGAAAAAGATCCGGCTCTTTCTGAAATCTACCTGGTGGAGGGCGATTCAGCCGGTGGATCAGCCAAACAGGGTCGGGACAGGCGCACCCAGGCGATTTTACCGCTCAAAGGAAAGATTCTTAATGTGGAAAAAGCACGCTTTGACAAGATGCTTTCCTCGGTCGAAGTAGGCACGCTGATCACGGCACTGGGATGCGGTATCGGTCGTGATGAATTCGACGCGGACAAGCTACGTTACCACCACATTATCATCATGACGGATGCCGACGTCGATGGTGCGCATATTCGGACACTGTTATTGACTTTCTTTTTCCGTCATATGCCGGAATTGATTGAGCGTGGGCATCTACTGATTGCACAACCTCCGCTTTATAAGATGAAGCGAGGTAAACAGGAACGCTACATTAAGGACGAGAATGAATTAACCCAGTTTCTATTGGAAGTAGCACTGGAAGAGGCCAGTATTGATACTGGCCGGGAAGGCGAAGTGATTTCAGGGGCTGAACTACGATCTCTGGCGGAGACCTACTATCGTGTTCAGGATCGGATGAAAAGGCTTGATCGTGTTTATCCGTTACCAGTGCTTGAACAGATGATTTATCTATCGAGGCTGGAACTAGAGCAATTAGGTGATCGTGAACAGGTACAGTCCTGGGTTGGCCAATTGAGCACCCGCCTGGAGCCTTTTAATACGTCCAGAACTCAATACGAAACAACCATTGTAGAAGATCAGGAAAGACACCTTTTTTACCCGCACATTTCCGTTATAAATCATGGGGTTAGAAGGGATTATGTGTTGAACAGGGACTTCTTTGGATCGATTGATTACCGGGCCTTTGCTGATTTTTCCGTGCAAATCAACGATTTGATTACCGCAGAGGGACAGGTCAATAAAGGCGAGAAATCCGAGCACACAAACTCCCTGGCAGCGGCATTGGAATGGCTGCAGAAAGAGGCGCTCAGGGGGCAGAGCAGGCAACGATACAAGGGGCTGGGAGAGATGAACCCGGAACAGCTGTGGGAGACGACCATGGACCCGAAAGCCCGCACTATGTTGCGGGTGACCATTGAGGACGCGATCGCTGCCGATCTGGTGTTCAATACGCTGATGGGCGATCAGGTTGAGCCGCGTCGTGAATTTATTGAGGAGAATGCGCTCGCGGTTGCGAATCTTGACGTCTAGAGCGTTAAGAGATACCGGGCAAAGGACAACAGATCATCAAAGGTGAGTTCGTGTTTCGGGCGGACCAATCTGGTTTCATGACCTTTACCGGTCAGGACGAGCACGCCGGAGCAACTGACAGATTCGGCGGCCACCAGATCTTTGAGGGAATCGCCGACATAGTAGCCGGCCCGGAGATCTAGACTGTGAGCCCTGGCGAGATCTTCAAGCAGACCGGGTTTGGGTTTGCGGCAGTTGCAGTTGTCGTTCGGGTGATGTGGACAGTACCGGATGTCGACAATATGACCACCGGCCTCTGAGACTTTACGGCACAATGTCTGGTGAATTTGTTCCAGAACCTCCAGCGTAAGCTTACCCCGGGCAACGCCGGCCTGGTTTGTGGCGACGTAAATATCAAAACCTGCCTGGGTCAGCTGCGCAATTGCTTCGAGGGAACCTGGGACCGGAATCCATTCATCGACGGATTTGATGTAGTCCGGCGAGTCCTCATTGATGACGCCGTCCCGGTCTAGTATGACGAAAGGGTTCATGGGTGCGAACCTCGGCGGTATTCGTTTCTATTGTAGGAGCGAGAAATCCGCAACTTCAAGAAATCTCTGACGAAGTTGTGCAAGTAGCGCCAGACGATTGTTCTTGAGCCGGTCGTCGTCACTCATCACCAGAACTTCATCAAAAAATCGATCAACAGGTTGTTGTAACCTGGCAAGCCTTTGCAGTTTTCCCTGGATATCCGTGGCGTCTGCGAGCTCTAGTTTCCCCAGTTCCAGATGTAGTTCGGTTTCTGCTTTCTCAGTCGCGAGCTCAGGATCGAAGTCTGGTAATGCTTCTGCATCCGTTTTCTTCAGGAGGTTGGCGACACGCTTATTTGCCGCAACGATTTGCTCAGCAAAGGGTGATTCCCGAAATGCTTGAATCGATTTGATGACACCATCGATAATTGTGAGGTTCATACCGGTTGTGCCGCCGGCTAATGCGGCTTCAACGACATCGCGAGTGATACTCTGATCACCATAGTAGCCATGTAGTCTTTCTAAGACATAGGCACACGCCGGATCGGTGTCAAATGGTCGGTCGAAGAGTTGGGCACTGAATTCGAAGCAATCCGCAAGATCAAGCGACAGCCTGTTCTCGACGCAAATCCTGATAACACCGAGTGACTGTCGTCTTAGCGCGAAAGGATCTCTCGACCCGGTCGGGGGCTGATCAATGCCAAAGAGGCCAGTTAGGGTATCGATTTTATCGGCAAGTGAAACACATGAAGCAACAGGAGTATCCGGCAGCTCGCCACCGGATTGAATAGGTCGGTAGTGCTGTGCTATCCCCTTAGCAACATCGTCAGACAGGTTTTCGTGACGAGCATAGTATCCACCCATGATGCCCTGGAGGTCCGGGAACTCGCCGACCATATCGCTGACTAGATCCGATTTTGCAAGAAAAGCGGCACGGCCAGCAGCACTCTCGTCAGCCCCGATATTTTTCGCGATAAAAGCAGCGAGCTTAGAGATTCGTAGTGCCTTGTCACCATAGGATCCCAGTTCAGTCTGAAAGACGACTGAACTCAACAGTTCGGCTTTGTCATCAAGGCTGGTTTTGGTGTCCTGACTAAAAAAGAAAGCTGCGTCAGAAAGTCTGGGTCTGATGACCCGCTCGTTACCTGAGATAACAACCTCAGGATCGGTACTTTCGATATTCGAAACAGTGATGAAAACCGGCAGCAGACTGTCGGTTTCTTTCGATGTCAGATGAAAATAGCGCTGATGTTCCTTCATGGCCGAGATAAGCACTTCGGGCGGAACGGTAAGAAAATCCGCATCAAACCTGCCCTTGAGTGCAACGGGCCATTCGACCAGCGATGTGACTTCGTCGAGCAAATTTTCGTCAATCTCGAGATCTGCCTGCTCAGACTCCGCGATGGCGAGGATGGCATGCCGGATATTGTTACGCCGTTCATCAAAATCCACCATGACCTTTTGCGATCTACACGCCTCGACATACTCGTTAGCACTTTCAATATTAAAAGCACCGTTGCTCATGAAACGGTGTCCCATGGAAGCTCTGCCTGATGTCAGTCCCAGGACATTGATCATGAGTTCGTCTTTACCGTAGAGGCTGACGATCCAATGTACGGGACGAACAAATTCTGTGCGGCTGCTACCCCAGCGCATGCGCCTTTCTATCGGCAGGTCAGCGAGCGAACTTTCAAGCAGGGCAGGCAGTAGTTCAGTAAGCGGTGCGCCTGGCTTGCTGGCACGATACATGACCCATTCGCCTTTCTCTGTTTTCAGAGTCTCCAGCTCCGCGGGGTCGGAGACGCCACAGGATTTCATGAAACCCTGAAGGGCCTTACTTGGGTTCCCGTCGTCGTCATAGGCGGCTTTAATTGCCGGACCCTTACGCTCAACATGCTGCTCCGGTTGTCGATCGATGAGATCTTCAACAATGAGCGCCAGGCGGCGTGGTGTTGCGTGACTCTTGACGGATTTGAAGCTGAGCGAAGCCTTGTCGAGTCCCGCTGAAAAAGTATCAGCCAACGCCAACCGTAACCGATCAAGGGATTTTGGTGGCAGCTCTTCTGTACCAATTTCAAGGAGCAGTGTTTCAGTTGGCACGGCTCAGCTCCTTCTCGACATAAGCGCGGATATTGTCGGATGCAAGTGGAAAACCCACCGCTCTTCTCGAGTCGAAATAGCTCTGCGCCACGTTCCTCGCCAGAGTTCTCACTCTCAATATGAAACGCTGCCTTTCCGTTACGGAGATGGCATGGCGAGCATCGAGCAAATTAAAAGCATGAGAGGCTTTCATCACGTATTCATAGGCAGGCAATGGCAGTCCTTCGTCCAGAAACCTTTGCGATTCTTTTTCACAAAAGTCGAACTGATCGAACAGTGCATCGACATCGGCCAGATCGAAGTTGAACTTTGACATCTCAATCTCGTACTGGTGATAGACATCCGCATAGGTCACCTTGCCAAAGCCGGACTCGGTCCAGGTCAGATCCTTAAAGTCCTCCACTCCCTGTAGATAGAGCGCCAGTCTTTCCAAACCGTAGGTGATTTCTCCCATCACCGGATAGCACTCAAGACCTCCCACCTGTTGGAAATAGGTGAATTGCGTAATTTCCATGCCGTCCATCCACACTTCCCAACCGAGACCCCAGGCACCGAGGGTCGGTGACTCCCAGTTGTCCTCGACAAAGCGGATATCGTGGACCTTTGTATCGATGCCGAGATGTTCCAGAGACTGAAGGTAAAGTTCCTGGAAGTTATCGGGCGACGGCTTCATGACGACCTGGTACTGGTAGTAGTACTGATACCTGTTTGGGTTCTCACCGTACCGGCCATCCGTTGGCCGACGACAGGGTTGAACATATGCGGATGACCAGTTTTCGGGACCGATGGCGCGCAGAAAGGTAGCCGGGTGAAAGGTACCAGCGCCCACTTCCATATCGTAGGGTTGCATCAATATGCAGCCCTTGTCAGCCCAGAAGGTCTGGAGGGCCAGAATTAAGTCCTGAAAAGTTAATGACATGTTGTTACAGCTTAGAGTTGTCTGGACAAAAAAGTGCGTAAGTATACATCGACGCCAGCAAATCAGATAACCTCACCGCTATGGCTGAAGACAACCATAGACGGTGTGCCTGGAGTGGTGAGGATCCGCTATACATTGCTTATCATGATGAGGAATGGGGTGTGCCCTGCTTTGATGACGACAGTCTGTTCGAGTTTCTATTGCTCGAAGGAGCTCAGGCAGGGCTTGCCTGGATCACTGTGCTGCGCAAACGAGAGGGATATCGGCGGGCGCTCGAAGGGTTTGATGCGGGGAGGATCGCTCGCTACGGTAAAAAACAGGTGGGTCGGCTAATGAACGATACGGGAATCATCCGTAATCGCCTTAAGATCGAAAGTGCGATCACCAATGCGAGAGCATTTCTGGACATTCAGGAACGTCAGGATAGTTTCTCTGAGTACATCTGGCAGTTTGTCGAGGGAGCCCCCGTACAGAACCGCTTTCGTTCAATGTCCAGGATTCCAGCATCGACCGTTGTGTCCGAGCAGATGTCCAGGCAGCTAAAAAAAGAAGGATTCAAGTTCGTCGGTCCAACCATCTGTTATGCCTATATGCAGGCCACAGGCATGGTGAACGACCATCTGGTGAACTGTTACCGGCATGAAGCCTGTCAAAAGCTTGCCCTGTGAACACATTGATCAGCTTTTTACTTGGCCTGCTGGCAAGACTACCAAGGGGGGTATTGCAGTCCGTTGGTATCGTCGTTGGCCTGGTGAATCACTTTCTTAACACCCGGGCCGCGAGGGTCACGTCGGTCAATCTGGCTTTGTGTGGTATGGACCCCGGCCTTAGAAAGAAGAGCCTGATCGAAACGGGTAAGACCCTGCTGGAGACACCGGCGACCTGGCTGGCTCCGACCGACAGGATCGATGATTGGATTTGTCATGTTCATGGCGTCGACCTGCTTGAGCAGGCTATTGAATCGGAAAGAGGCTTGCTGATCCTGCTGCCGCATTTAGGTAACTGGGAACTCATCAATGTCTTCTATCGTCGCTACGGACTCATGACAGCCCTCTACCACCCTCCCAAGAGGAAAGTCATGCGGTCGCTCATGGCAGAGGTCCGGGGTCAGCATGGTAACGAGATGGTGCCGACAACCCGGCAGGGTCTGGCGAGGTTATATCGGGCTCTGAACGAAGGCAGAACAGTGGTGGTCCTGCCGGATCAGATACCTACCTCTGGCCGATACATCCCGTTTATTGGTCCCCTGGCACTGACTGACGAGCTTTCGGTGCGACTATTGAAGAAAACCAGTGCCAGGGTGCTCGGTCTCTCTATCATCCGTCGTAACGATGGTCGCTTCGACATTCATATCCTCGAGCCTGCCGATGAGATCTTCTCGGATGATATGGACGTTGCTTTAACTGCGATGAACGAACTGGTTGAAGAGGCCGTCCGCCTCGCCCCGGCCCAGTATCAATGGGAGTACAAGCGTTTTCGTGAGCGACCGGCTGGCGAGACCAAGATTTACCGTTTCAATAAACCACCTGAGGTTCATTCCTGAGGTTTTCTGGCGATGATATAGGCTCGTCCTGTAAGGGGATTTTCCGCGTTCTCGTTTCGACTCTCATCTCGGTAGGTCAAGATATCAAATCCGGAAAACATCCCCGGAAGTTCGTCCCGGGCCAATAGAAATTCTCTATTGCGGGGACCGATAGTGTCTGCCTTGTCTTCGGTAAAAGTCTGAAAGAGGATTAAACCCCCGGGTTTGCAGGCGCCGACCATCGCGGGGATCAGCTGCCGGTCCAGGTAGTGGCAATTGAGGATCAGATCGTATGACTTACCAGCGAAGCATGATGGAGTTATGTCGACCGTTGATGCATTGATCTCGAGTCCGGCTTCAGCAGCTTCTTGCTGAAGCGCTGTGATTGCAACATTTGAGATGTCCCAGGCATCGACTTTCATGCCGGCCCGGGCGAGAGCCAGCGTATTGACACCGCGGCCACAGGCGATGTCGCAGGCATGACCCTGGTCCGGTATCAGGTCCACGTTGTCGATCAAGACAGCAGCCGGACGGCCCTGTTGGGATCCCTCCGAATAGATGCGGTTCCACTTTGATTTTCTGTCCTGGTCCATGGGTGTTCTCTATCTTCTTTGGATAGTCTATTTCCGCCAGAACATGGGTGAGAAAAGTACAAGCAATGTGAAGATCTCAAGGCGACCCAACATCATAGTGAAGCAGAGCATCAGTTTGGCGTTGTCTGTTAGACCGGCATAGTTGAGCGCTACCTCACCGAGACCCGGTCCAAGATTATTGAGGGTGGCACCGACGGCAGAGAACGCTGAAAGAAAATCAAGACCAGTCATCACCAGTGCCAGTTGCATAAAAAGAAACACGATGACGTATACGGAGAAAAACCCCCACACCGCTTCCATGATTTGCTCGGGCACTCGTTGATGATTCACCTTCACTGGAAAAACTGCATTGGGGTGAATGAGGCGGTGCACTTCCCTTAACCCCTGCTTGCAGATCAGCAGGACGCGAATGACTTTCAAACCACCGCCGGTAGATCCGGCACAGGCACCGGTAAAGGCACCGAAGAAGATCAGGTAAGGCAACATACCGGGCCATGCAGCGAAATCCGTGGTGGCAAAACCCGTGGTGGTAAAAATCGACACTACTTCAAACAAACCCATTCTGATGGACTGACCAGGGCTCAGTACATTTTCCAGCCAGAGACCTGTGGTGACGATTACCGTCGATATCGCAAGAATCGAGAGGTAGAAACGCACCTCATCATCCCGTAAATAGTGAAGCGCTGATTTTTCCTTGAGAGCGAAGAAATGAAGTCCGAAATTGATTCCGGCGAGTATCATAAAGAATATAGCGATTGATTCGATGATGGCGGAATCAAAGTAACCGATAGAGGCATCATGGGTTGAGAAACCTCCGATAGCGATGGTTGAGAAGCTGTGACAGACCGCATCAAAGAGACTCATGCCCGCGGCCCAATAAGCCAGTGCACAAACGACCGTTAGACCGAGGTAAATCGACCAGAGGGCGAGCGCTGTTTCCTTGATACGGGGTGTCAGTTTTGAGTCCTTTACAGGACCTGGTGTCTCAGCCCGGTAAAGCTGCATGCCGCCAATGCCAAGCATCGGTAGTACGGCGACGGCCAAAACGATGATTCCCATACCCCCGAGCCACTGAAGTTGTTGGCGGTAGTAGAGAATGGACTCAGGTAGGTGATCTAAACCGACGATGACTGTGGCGCCCGTTGTTGTCAGTCCTGAAAAAGACTCAAACAGTGCATCTGGTAGGGAAAGGCCAAGCCCCCCTTCGTTGATAAAAGGCAGTGCACCGAAAATCCCGAGTGCCAGATAGTAGAAAACGGTTACCAGAAAACCATCCTTGATACGCATATCGGCATCGTTTCGGTGGAATACCAACCAGAGAAATAGGCCGACAACGAAAGTGATTGTAAATGCCAACAGGAAAACCACTTCCACTCCGTCCTGAAAAATGAGGGAAACGATGACGGGAGGCAGCATCGTAACGCTGAACATCATCATCAGAATACCGAGGACACGAAGGGCGATTTGAATGTGCACTGAATTACCGCCTGTCGATGCGAATGGAGAAGTGAAGAAAATGTTTCATGGTGGACTAGAAAAAGCTCAATGGGGCGTGGAAGAGGTTTTCTACTTCCTTGATACGCTTCTTGTCGACAAGAAACAACACGATATGATCACCGGATTCGACGACGACATCGTCGTGGGCGATAACGACACCGTCACCGCGCACAATCGCGCCGATATTTGTACCAGGAGGCAGCTGGATGTCCTCAATTCGTCGACCGACGACCTTGGAACTGGACTCATCGCCATGCGCTATGGTTTCGATGGCTTCTGCAGCACCCCGGCGCAGGGAGTGAACTTTTTCGACATCGCCCTGACGAATATGGGTGAGGATAGAGCCGAGGGTTGCCTGTTGTGGGTTGATGACGATATCGATATTGCCACCTTCAATGAGGTCTACATAAGCAGGGTTGTTGATCAGCGTAATAACCTTGCGGGAACCCAGACTTTTGGCCAGCATGGACGACATAATATTCGCTTCGTCGTCGTTGGTGACGGCGCAGAAAACATCGGTTTCCTCAATATTTTCCTCAAGCAAAAGCTCGCGGTCCGAGGCGTCGCCAGCGAGGACAATGGTTCGATCGAGGTTCTCTGACAACTCGTAACATCGATGTCGGTTGTGTTCGATAATGCGAACGCCGTAGCGGTTTTCAACTGTCTGGGCGAGCTGCTCGCCAATGTGACCACCACCGGCGATGACGATACGCTTGTTGGGTTTCTCGGCACGCCGCATTTCGGACATCACATTCTTAATGTCCCGCGAGGCGGCAATGAAGAAGACCTCATCATCTGCCTCAATCACGGTGTTACCCTGCGGAATGATGGGTCTGTTCTTACGAAAGATAGCAGCCACGCGGGTATCCACTGTTGGCATATGCTGCCTCAGGTAGCGCAGCTCCTGGTCCACCAGTGGTCCGCCGTAATAGGCCTTGATGCCAACCAGCTGTACCTGACCCTCAGCGAAGTCCATCACCTGCAGGGCTCCGGGATTGTCTATAAGGCGGGCAATGTCATGGGTGACGATCTGCTCAGGGTTAACGATGACATCTACGGGCATCGCGTCGTTACGGAAGATACCGCCATCGCGGATGTAGGCAGATGACCTGACTCTCGCGATTTTGGTGGGAGTATTGAACACGGTGTAGGCAACCTGGCAGGCCACCATATTGACCTCGTCGCTGTTGGTGACAGCAATCAGCATGTCCGCGTCTTCTGCACCTGCCTGGCGCATGATGTCCGGGTGCGACGCCATGCCTCTGACCGTTCGAATATCAACCCTGTCCTGAAGTTCCCTCAGGCGGTCTCCGTCCGTGTCAACGACAGTAATGTCTCCGGATTCCAGAGTCAGGTTCTGGGCAAGATTGCCGCCGACCTCCCCCGCGCCGAGAATGATGATCTTCATTGGGTTACCTTTTGCAGTCGGGCGTAGAAAAAGCCGTCATGCAGGTCCAGTGTGGGTGAAAGTTGAATACCGTGGATTGTAGAAAATATACTTGAATAGGGGTCTGGTACCGATATTGGCTGAACACTCACATCCGAGCGGGATTCAAGGATCGAGGAGATAACTTCATCGTTCTCCTGCGGGAGAATGGAGCATGTGGAATACAGTAGTTCACCACCTGTGGCAAGCAAGTCAAATGCCTTGTTCAAGAGTACCCGCTGAATGGCACAAAGCTTATCAATATCCGATTTTTTACGCAGCAATTTAATATCGGGGTGGCGGCGAATGACTCCGGTTGCCGAACAGGGGGCATCAAGAAGAATGCGCGAGAACTTCCTGTCGAATGAACTGGACTCGAGGTCCTCGGTGAGGATTTCAGCACTGAGACCCAGTCTTGATAGATTTTCAATGATACGGGGTGTTCGCTTCCTGTCACGATCGAGCGCAGTCAGCTCGATTTCGGCTGATTCCAGAAGGTGGCAGGACTTGCTGCCTGGTGCGGCACAGGCATCGAGCACCCTCATTCCAGTAGTCGGGTTAAGAAGTATGGCAGCAAGCTGTGCCCCCTCGTCCTGAACGGAAACCAGACCTTCTTCAAAACCCGGAAGCTGGGTAACATCGACGGGTTTGCTCAGAACGACAGCGGCGTGGCTGAGTCTACCAGCGCTGGCGGATAGTCCCGCATCCGCAAGTCGGGTCATATAGTCCTCCCTCGAGCCGCGTCGCAGATTGACTCGGAGCGTCATGGGTGCCCGGGACTGATTGGCAATCAATATTTCGTCGTATTGTGGCAGCTGAGTTTTGATAGCATCGATAAGCCACCGTGGATGATTGAACTGCGCCTCAGCATCGTTGTTGGTGACTTCCCTTTTTAACTTATCGCGCTCACGACCGTACCGGCGAAGAACCCCGTTGATGAGCCCTTTTGCCCAATCCTTGTTCAGAAATCTGGTTGCCTCAACCGCGTTGTTGACACTCGCGTGTTCCGGACGGTTCAGGTGATCCATGCTATAGAGTCCTGCCATCAGCAGGAGATGGAGGTCCAGGTGTTTATTGGGCAAGGGTTTTTTTAGGAGACGATCAATGACACGATCCAGATAATAGTAGTGCCGGGTCACGCCATAGCAGATCTGTTGGACGAGTGGCTTAGTGTCGTCGGCGAAGCACTCATCGAGATGCCTTTCGTTTAAAAGCATCTCTTCCAGGATTCCGGCGACCTGCTGATATTCGTTCATGGTGCGCGGCTGTTCAAAAAGACACCTGCATGGAGTATGTCAGTGCGGCCGTTCAGCACATCAGCCGGTTTGAGAATGGTGCCCTTGCCGACTGGTAGTTGTATTTCTGTAATTCGGTAGGCGCCTTTGCCGCAGGCAACAAGAATTCCTTGCTTTGACACCTCAAGTACCTCTCCTGGTATTCCCTCTTTGTCACTATCTTCAGTTCCGGCATGAACTTTGACCCGCATGTCACCCAGATAGGTGTAGGTAATAGGGTCGGGCTGGAATGCCCTGACTTTTCTATCGACGATGTTTGAACTCCCCTCCCAATCGATCAGAGCCTCGTCTTTGTCGATCTTTGCGGCGTAGACAGTATCCTGAATCGGTTGTTTGACTGCTTGAACGGTACCCGCTTCTATCTCGTCGATAGTCTCGATCAGCAACCGTTGGCCGCTATCCAGCATCTTTTGAAACAGTTTAGCGGCGGTATCTCCGGCTTTGATAGTAATGGGTTCGGCTGCGAGCATATCACCTGTATCCAGACCCTCATCCATCTGAATGATAGTGACACCGGTCTCATGGTCGCCTGCCAGGATAGCCCGCTGAACTGGTGCGGCGCCGCGCCACCGTGGTAGCAGCGAGGCATGGACATTGATGCAGCCATGCCTGGGTAGACTCAGGACATCAATTTTTAGAATTTGCCCGTAGGCGACGACAATTAGAGCGTCGAATTCGTAGGTGCTGAGATCGTCAGCTGTCAGCTTCTGCGGCTGTAAACAGATAAGTTCATGTGAAACGGCAAGCTTTTTGACCGGGCTGGCTATGGGTTTTTTGCCCCGTTTACCCGGTTTATCTGGTTGGGTGACGACGACCACTACCTCGTGGTGACACTCTATGAGCGCCCTCAGATGACCTGCGGCAAAGTCCGGAGTTCCCGCGAATGCGACTTTCAATAGCTGTCCCGTTGTCTTACTAAGATTGTCAGGCCTGTTGTTTCTGCAGTTTTTGCAATTTCTTGCGTATCATCTGGCGTTTGGTGCCTGTCAGATAATCGACGAACAATTTGCCTTCCAGGTGATCCATTTCGTGCTGGATGCATACCGCAAGGAGATCGCTGGCCTCAAGGGAAAAGGGTTCGCCATCCCTGCCTATTGCATCGCATTGAATCTGCTGAAATCGCATGACCGGTTCGTAAAAACCCGGAACAGACAGGCATCCTTCCGGTGTTTCTATCTCGCCTTCAGAAAGGCGGATTTCCGGGTTGATGAGAATAAGTGGTTGATCCTTGTTTTCTGAGACATCAATCACGATCAGTCGTTTGTGGACATTGACCTGGCTGGCGGCCAGACCGATGCCAGGTGCCTCATACATAGTTTCCAACATCTGGTCTGCCAGATCGGCAATACGCCCGTCCACCAGCTTTACCGGTTTTGCCACCTTGCGCAGGCGAGGATCGGGAAATTCGAGAATTTCTAATGGAGCCATATGGTTTTGTCATATACCTCTAGTAAAAGAGCAACTTGTGCTGCTAAGATTATGATCAACTTGATAATTCAGGTGGCCTGCGTATTGCTATTCGGGCTCGCATAACCTGATATTGTACTCTATTTTGCGGACGGGATTCGTTTATGAAGATTCGACCGGGATTATCGCTGCTACTCTGTCTACTTCTGTTTTCGTCGGGTATGGCGACAGCGGCAGAGGATTCCCTGCTCCGGGAAGGCCATCCTGATCAGTATGAAGTAAAGGAAGGCGATACGCTCTGGGGAATTGCCTCGATGTTCCTCAAAGATCCCTGGTACTGGCCGGAAATCTGGCATGTAAACCCCAGCATTGATAACCCGCACCTGATCTATCCGGGTGACGAAATCGTCTTAAATTATGTTGGAGGCGACCCGCAATTATCGCTGAAGCGAGGCCCCGGCGGTCGGACCTACAAACTGAAACCTGAACAGCGGGTTCGTCAGGGAGACCGATATGAGAAGCTTGAACCCAGAGTTAGAGTAGAACCGCTATCGGGTGCCATTCCGGCCATCCCCCTCGACGCGGTCGCAAGCCTGATGTCGACCGGTAGAATCGTTGAAGAAGACACGCTCGAACTGGCGCCGAGAATACTGTCAGGGAAGTCGGAGCGATTGATCTTCGGACCCGGTGATCAGTTTTATGCCAGGGGGCAGTGGGACGAAAATACGTCGGTATATGGCATTTTTCGAGAAGGTAATGTCTATCTGGACCCGGAAACAGAGGAAATACTCGGTTTTGAGGCAATCGAAGTCGGTCTTGCCCGGGCTGTAGAGCGAAGTGGCGATGTCGTCACCTTCGATCTCACCAGCGTGAAGGAAGATGTACGAATTGGCGATCGCCTGATGCCGACTGAAGAGCGCAGGGTTGAATCCACCTTTTACCCAACGCCACCGGACCGAAAGGTCGAGGGCGTCATTATGACAGTACTGGGTGGTGTTACTCAGGTAGGCCGTAACGACGTGGTTGTGATCAACCGTGGCACAAGTGCGGGCATCGATGTGGGTAATGTACTCGCCATTGCCAAAAAGGGAGCCTACGTCAGGGACAGATACAATCGTGACATGGTTCAGTTGCCAACAGAACGAGCCGGCATCCTGATGGTCTTCAGGGCTTTCGAAAAGATGGCCTATGGACTGGTACTTCAGACTCAGGAACCTCTACGGGTTGGTGACGTCGTTCGAAATCCCTAGGCGAATTGCCCACAGTTAAACGGTAAACAGGCTTACAGCCAACCACTTGGATCTGCTACCTTAATTTGCGGGTACAGGAATTATGCTTGTGGTTTTAGGCAGTCTACTGGCGACCTTTGACCGATCTTCATTTACTCGCGCTTCATCGATTGTTGCTGAATAAGCCCGGCGGAATGCTGGAAGCCATGGCTGGTACTGCAGATGCCTCTCTCGTACTGCAGGGTCTAAGAATTCCAGGTACAAAGGATGCGCTAAAAGAAGCTGAGGGCGACCTTAATTGGCTTCAGGCGTCTGATCACCATCTTATTCGGTATACAGATGACGACTATCCAGGGCGTCTGAAGGAAATCTGGAATCCACCTTATCTCCTCTATGCCAGTGGTCACCGAAATGCGTTTTACAAGACTGATCAGGCCGTTGCGGTGGTTGGTGCTCGTAAAGCATCGAGCTATGGCTTGAAACAGGCGGCGGCCATTGCTGAAGAGCTCGGGCGTCGAGATGTCACCGTCGTCAGTGGGCTGGCCCTTGGTATAGACGCAGCAGCTCACGAGGGTGCGCTTCTGGGCCACGGTACTACGATTGCTGTACTTGGTACGAGTTGTGACGATATCTACCCGAAACGAAACTGGCGATTGGCTGAACGAATACAGTCTCACGGTCTAATCATCAGTGAGTTCCCCCTGGGTACACCCGCCTATCCAGCAAACTTCCCGCGCAGGAATCGCATCGTCACGGGGCTCGCCGTGGCAACGGTAGTTGTTGAAGCTGCACTTAAGAGCGGATCTCTGATATCGGCCCGATTGGCGGGGAGCGAAGGCAGGGAGGTGATGGCGGTACCAGGACAGGTCACCAATCCGCAGTCCCGGGGTTGTCATCAACTGATTCGCGATGGCGCGACGTTGATCGAAACGGCATCGGATATCCTGCGGGAACTTGGGATCGAAGGGGAGATTAGCCTTCAAATGGGATCTCACGGACACGATCTCAGTCCTGATCAGCTGATCCTGATGGAGATGCTGGCACAGGGGCCACAGTCCATCGATATGCTCATGGATCGCGTAGAATTGTGTATCGAGGATCTGACGGTCGGGCTCGTCAGTCTGGAAGTGCTGGGACTAATTTTCTCGGAAGGTGGTCGATATCAGCTTGCCCGGGTTAGCGAGGGACTTGCCTAGAGTCCACCTGGTAGGCTAAGTTCGCCCCTTTTCAATCAGGAGAGCAAACCATGGCTTTTGTCGCCATTTTGATGGGTTCAGATTCGGATCTTCCGGTTATGCAGGCCAGTATTGATATCTTGAAGACATTCAAGATTGAGTACGAGGTTAGAATTACCTCTGCCCACCGGACTCCGGAAGACACCCGTGCCTATGTAACTGATGCTGACAGCCGAGGCTGTGCGGTCTTTATAGCCGCCGCGGGTATGGCAGCCCATCTGGCGGGGGCCGTGGCGGCGCATACGCTGAAGCCTGTAGTCGGTGTCCCGGTTGATGCAGGACCCTTGCAGGGATTTGATGCGCTTTTGTCAACGGTCCAGATGCCGGGAGGCATCCCAGTAGCCAGTGTTGCTATTGGCAAGGCTGGTGCAAAGAATGCGGCATATCTGGCAGCACAGATCATGGGCGTTCAGGACCAAGCCCTGCACAAGGCGCTAATTGAAGAGCGGGCCGCGAATGCAGAGGCGATCCGTCAAAAGAACAACGATCTTGACGTGTGAATAGCTGGCGAAAGAGCTTTGTATCCCAACTACTGAGTCGGGATGGTGTTATCGCCTATCCGACCGAAGGTGTCTGGGGATTGGGTTGTCTGCCTGATTCCAGCGAGGGAGTTGCACGTATACTCACGCTCAAGAATCGTCCATGGCAACAGGGTCTGCTACTGGTGGCAGCAGAAATGTCGCAGTTCGAAGGCTATTTGAAGGGACTTGACGCTGAATACAGAAAAGTACTTGAAGAAACCTGGCCAGGACCGGTGACGTTTCTCGTCCCTGATAATGGCACTGCGCCTGGCTGGATTGTCGGTAGCCACACCACGGTTGGCCTCAGAGTATCCGATCATCCGTTGGTGCAGGCGCTGTGCACCAGTGTCGGGCCTCTGGTTTCGACCTCAGCCAATATTTCTTCGCGACCAGCTGCCAGAACGACATTCGGGGTAAGAAGATACTTCGGAAACCGGATTGATCTTGTTGTGCCAGGTGAGTTGGGTCAGACGGGTCGGGCCAGTGAGATCAGAGACCTTGTTTCAGGCGAGGTTCTGCGGTGACAGTGGCTAAGTTGGCGGTATTGGGTAATCCGGTCGAGCACAGTCGATCACCAGACATTCACCGGCAATTCGGTGAAGCAGCGGGTATCGAACTCAGCTATGAGAAAATTCTGGTAGCGGCGGGTGACTTCGACATGGTGGTTCGCCGCTTTATGAACGATGGCACCGGCCTAAATGTTACCGTTCCCTGCAAGCGTGATGCGTGGGCCCTGGTCGATGAGATGAGCGACAAAGCCGCACTGGCGGAAGCTGTCAATACGATAAGCAGAAGCGATGATGGCGGACTGTTTGGCAGCAACACTGACGGCGAAGGC
This sequence comes from Gammaproteobacteria bacterium, assembly GCA_018656865.1. Taxonomy (GTDB): domain Bacteria; phylum Pseudomonadota; class Gammaproteobacteria; order Pseudomonadales; family Azotimanducaceae; genus UBA9659. The sequence continues at coordinate 46,832 of JABHYO010000187.1, forward strand.
ATGTTAAGGGATATTGTTGGTAACCTGGGTTGGAAGATTGCTGGAAAGAGAGTGCTTGTGATTGGTTCCGGAGGTGCAGTCAGTGGCGTACTGGGTGATCTTCTTGAAGCGGCGCCGGAATCAGTGGATCTATTCAACCGCACCCAAGACAAAGCGGAGAGACTGGCCCACCGTTTTGCTGATCAGAGACTCCAGGCCGTTGCGGCTTCTGCGCTGGAGAGTCAGTACGACATCGTAATCAACGGTACTTCGGCGGGTCTTGCAGGCGAGGATATCGAGCTGCCAGGGCGTATCGTCGGTAGCGAAAGTCGATGTTATGACATGATCTACGGAGCAGGTACGACGCGCTTCAATCAGTGGTGTCAGGCTGAAGCAGCCTGCCAGGTCTCAGATGGTCTTGGTATGCTGGTGGAACAAGCCGCTCTCGCTTTCGAGATCTGGCTAGGCGCCCAGGTCGAAACCTCACCTGTGATTGAATCACTGCGATCGACGATTACCTGACTCACTGGACACGGAATAGATATGACTAACCCTCTCCTGGAATTTCATGAGCTGCCTCCTTTTCCGGAAATACAGGCCGGACAAATGGTCGCCGCCTTCGAGCAGGTGGTGGCTGAATCAAGGGTAGGGATTGAATTGCTGCTACGTGAGGAAGCACTCACTTACCGGTCACTGGTTCACGGACGGGAGGAATTGGAAGACAGGGTTCATCAGGTTTGGTCCACAATTTCGCATATGAACGCGGTCGTTAACTCCAGTGACATTCGTCGAGCGCACCAGACCTGTCTTGAGGTGCTGACGGATTATCAAACGGAGATGGGACAGAACAAGGTACTTTTTGAGGCTTATCTCACAGTTCGTGAAAACGTGGCTTTCGAATCGCTCGAGACGGCGGAAAAGAAAGTTGCGGAGAACGCGCTAAGAGACTTCCGGCTTTCTGGTATCGATCTGAACGAGAAGGATCGGTCGGAGTTTTCTCAGCTGGCAAGAGAATTGTCGGAGCTTGGCAGTACATTCAACAATAATGTATTGGATGCCACACAGGCCTGGACCCGGAATATCGCAGATGTCGACGATCTGCCTGGCATCCCGGATTCGCTGATAGCTGCAATGGCTCAGGCAGCCAGAGCCAGGGAAGAAGAAGGCTACCTGCTGACACTGGATGCACCCTGCTACCTGGCTATCGTGACCTACTGTGAAGACAGAAATCTGCGGCGGGACATGTATCTTGCATACGGCACCCGCGCCGGTCCGAACTCAGGGGATTTCGACAACACGACCGTGATGGAGAGGATCCTTAAGGCCAGGTATAGGCAGGCGCAACTGCTCGGGTTCAACAACTTTGCTGAACTGTCGGTTGAGCGGAAGATGGCAGGTTCTGCTGGTGAGGTGTTGGAATTTCTGGAGGATCTGGGCGGTAAATCACGCCTGCCGGCCGAAAAGGAACTCGCTGAGATCGAAACCTTTGCATCGGATCAGGGTGCAGAGATACCGCTCGCTCCCTGGGATGTAACCTACTATGCGGAGAAATTAAAAAAGGCCTCATTCGATATCTCGGAAGAGGAGTTGCGGCCCTATTTCCCGGCGGAAAGCGTGCTTGAGGGAGCATTTGAAGTGGTTCGACGGCTCTTCGATGTTGAAGTGGTGCCGGTTTCGGATATGCCGGTCTGGCATGAAGACGTGAAAACCTTTCAGATTCTCAGAGATGGCGAACCATTGGCGCGTTTTTACATAGATCTCTATACCCGGGAAAACAAGCAAGGCGGTGCCTGGATGGATGTCTGTCGGGTCAGGCGGCGTAGCGCCGCCGGTCAACTCTGTCTGCCCATCGCCTTTCTGACCTGCAACTTTTCCTGTCCGGTGGGTGACGACCCTGCCCTGCTGACCCACCCTGAGGTTGTGACGCTCTTCCATGAGTTTGGTCATGGACTGCACCATATGCTGACAGCGATAGAAGCAGAGGGTGTGTCCGGTATCAACGGCGTCGCCTGGGATGCTGTCGAGCTGCCGAGCCAGTTTATGGAAAATTTCTGCTGGCAGGCAGACGCATTGGCATTCATCTCCGGTCACTATCAGACAGGTGATTCACTGCCGGAAGCGATGTTGGGGAAGCTATTGTCAGCACGAAACTTTCAGGCAGCCATGCAAATGGTGCGGCAGCTGGAGCTCGGACTGTTCGATTTCAGATTGCATGCTAACTTCGATCCAGGCAAGGAGGATCAGATTCAGGCTACGCTCGATGAAGTGCGAAAAGAAATTGCAGTGGTCACACCGCCCAGGGAATATTCTCTGCAGCATGGCTTTTCTCACATTTTCGGTGGAGGTTACGCTGCCGGTTACTACAGCTACAAATGGGCGGAGGTGCTTTCTGCCGACGCTTTTTCCAGGTTCATTGAAGATGGTATCTTCAATCGACAGACCGGAGAAGATTTTCTGTCAACGATACTTGAAAGAGGTGGTTCCGAAGATGCGATGGATCTGTTCATCCGGTTTCGTGGCCGCAAACCGGAGGTCGATGCACTGCTTCGCCAGGATGGAATAGCGACCGGATAAACCGACATGACGTGTCGATATTAACCTGAAGTTGAGAAAACCCAAGTCGCTGCTATAATTGCGTGCTTTGTTGCTCTGCAACAGAAAGCCGTTGAGAGAATATTACACGCAGCTGTGTTCCTAAAAAGAACTACATTCGCCTGCGCGTCACGGCATGTATGTGCTGTACGCACTCGATTTAAAAAATTTGGAGTCTCGCTCATGAACACAGTGATGCGGATGTGGTTTGCCGTGGCGCCACTGCTGCTGTTAAGCAATGCTGCTCTGGCCGACTGGTCGGCCGTCAACATGAGGCAGGGTGTTACGGAAATTTCCCGTGGCGTGTATGACCTGCACATGATTATTTTCTACGTCTGTTGCGTCATTGGTGTGATTGTTTTCGGCACCATGATCGTGTCGATGCTGATGCACAGGAAATCCATCGGTGCCGAACCGGCTACCTTCCATGAGAACACCCGATTGGAAGTCATCTGGACGGTGATCCCCATTGTTATTCTCGTTGTCATGGCCATTCCGGCAACGAGTACATTACGGGACATGTATGAAGCCGGCGAGTCGGACCTCGATATTGAGGTTCGCGGTTACCAGTGGAAATGGCAGTACACCTACCTGAATGACGATCCAGCCAAAGAAATTCAGTTCATGAGTGCGCTTCGTACTTCACAGGATGAGATTAATAACCTGGAGAACAAAGGCGAGCACTACCTACTCGATGTCGATAATCCCCTCGTTATCCCCATTAATAAGCGGGTCCGGTTTCTGGTAACGGCGCAGGATGTGATTCATGCGTTCTGGGTTCCAGACTTCGCTGTCAAGAAAGATGCTATACCCGGTTTCGTTCACGAAGCCTGGACAGTTGTCGAAGAGCCCGGTATCTACCGTGGTCAGTGTGCTGAACTCTGTGGCAAGGACCATGGCTTTATGCCCATCGTTGTTCGTGCTGTTCCTGAGCACGAATACGCCATGTGGGTGGCGGAGAAACAGCAAGAGGCTCAGGCCGCATTCGAAACTGTTGGCAAGACCTGGTCCATGGAAGAATTGATGACCAAGGGTGAGGAAGTCTATATGCAGCACTGCGTTGCCTGTCACCAGGCAAATGGACAGGGCATTCCACCGGCATTCCCATCGCTTGTGGGTCAGGGTGTCTCCGTTGGTTCAATTGATGATCACATCGATATTGTTCTTAACGGGAAGGCCGGCACAGCCATGCAAGCTTTCGGTCTGCAGCTTAATCCCGCAGAAGTCGCTGCCGTTATTACCTACGAGCGAAATGCCTGGGGTAACAACATGAACGACATGGTTCAGCCGAAAAAACTTGGCACCATGATGGCGAGCCAATAGGAGACGACGATGAGTGCAGTTATTGAAGAACATCATCCCGACGATCACCATCATGGACCTGATAAAGGCATCATGAGGTGGGTGTTTACCACCAACCACAAGGATATCGGTACCCTGTACCTCTGGTTCAGTTTTGCCATGTTCCTGTTTGGTGGTGTTATGGCCCTGTGTATTCGCGCCGAACTGTTCCAGCCAGGTCTGCAGATTGTCTCGCCGGAGCTGTTCAACCAGCTGACCACCATGCATGGTTTGGTCATGGTTTTTGGAGCGGTCATGCCGGCCTTTGTCGGCCTTGCCAACTGGCTGGTTCCGATGATGATCGGTGCACCGGATATGGCACTGCCGCGTATGAACAACTACAGTTTTTGGATCCTGCCATTCGCTTTTTCCATGCTGGCTTCCACCTTCCTGATGGAAGGCGGTGCCCCTAACTTTGGTTGGACTTTCTACGCTCCGCTTTCCACAGACTTCGCGCCGCCTTCTGTCACATTTTTTATCTTTGCCGTTCACATGATGGGTATCTCTTCGATCATGGGTTCGATCAACGTCATCGTGACTATTCTGAATTTGCGGGCACCCGGCATGACGCTGATGCGGATGCCGCTCTTTGTGTGGACATGGTTAATTACCGCTTATCTGTTGATAGCCGTTATGCCGGTTTTGGCCGGTGTCGTCACCATGATGCTGATGGACATTCACTTCGGTACTGCTTTCTTTAACGCGGGAGGCGGCGGCGATCCTGTGCTGTTCCAGCATGTATTCTGGTTTTTCGGGCATCCTGAAGTTTATATTATGATCCTGCCCGCCTTTGGTGTGGTTTCGGCAATTATCCCGACCTTTGCTCGCAAGAAGCTCTTTGGTTATGACTCCATGGTTTATGCGAGCGCATCGATCGCCTTCCTGTCGTTTATCGTCTGGGCACACCACATGTTCACAGTCGGTATCCCCTTAGCGGGTGAGCTTTACTTCATGTACGCCACCATGCTGATCGCGGTACCCACGGGAGTGAAAGTCTTTAACTGGGTTGCCACCATGTGGCAGGGGTCCATGACTTTTGAAACACCGATGTTGTTTGCGATTGCCTTTGTGATCCTGTTTACCATCGGTGGTTTTTCTGGACTCATGCTGGCCATTACGCCTGTGGACTTTCAGTACCACGACACCTATTTCGTTGTGGCGCACTTCCACTACGTGCTGGTGCCGGGTTCCGTTTTTGCCATCATGGCAGCCGTCTATTACTGGATACCCAAGTGGACGGGCAACATGTACAACGAGCCACTTGGCAAGACGCATTTCTGGCTGTCGTTTATCGGTGTGAACATCACTTTCTTCCCCCAGCACTTTGTTGGTCTTGCAGGGATGCCAAGGCGAATTCCCGACTACGCACTGCAGTTCGCTGACTGGAACATGGTTTCCAGTTGTGGTGCCTTCCTGTTTGGATTCAGCCAGCTTCTGTTCCTGTTTATCGTGATTCAGACGGTTCGCGGTGGCAAGCCGGCTACAGAAAAGGTCTGGGAAGGTGCCCATGGATTGGAATGGACGATTCCGTCTCCAGCGCCGTATCACACTTTCAGTACACCGCCGAAAGAAATCCCGGAAGCCCATGGTTAGGAAGGATACCAGCGCAAGAATCGTGTCTGACACGAACCAGGCCAGAACTATTCGGCAACTACTTTTAGTGGTTGTAGGGATGTTTGGTTTCGGATTTGCCATGGTGCCCCTCTACGATATTGTCTGTGAGGTAACGGGGCTGAACGGCAAGACGTCGGGTGAATATGTTGATGATGGTAGTCAGGAGGTTCGCGAGGATCGGCTGGTTACGATTCAGTTTCTCACCAATAACAATGCAGACATGCCCTGGGAGTTCAGACCAAAGGTAAGATCGATGAAGGTCAACCCGGGGAAGTTGAACTCAGCCTCGTTCTATGTCCGCAATGTGACGGATGAGACCATGGTTGCTCAGGCGGTGCCCAGTGTCTCGCCATTTCGTGTCGCAGAATACCTACATAAAACTGAGTGTTTTTGCTTTGAGCAACAACAACTGGCAACCGGAGAAGAACTGGAGATGCCACTCAGCTTTATTATTGACAGTGAAATACCCGAGGATGTGACGATCTTGACGCTGTCTTACACCCTTTATGACATAACGGATCAGACGGACGCGCTGGCAAGCGCGCCGTAAAAGTTTAGGAGAAATCTATGTCCACTCAAGATGCTTACGAAGAGTACTACGTTCCTCATAACAGTAAGCTGCCGATATTTGCCTCGTTGGGTATTTTCCTGACAGTTTTTGGCATGGGCAATATGTTCAACGAAACCAAGGCGGGGGTAGACAGCGTTTTTGGTGAGATCGTTTTCCTGCTGGGTGGTCTCACCATGGCGGCGACGCTCTGGGCCTGGTTCAGTGTTGTAATCAGGGAAAATCATCAGAAGCTCTACTCAGACCAGATGAATAGATCCTATGTCTGGGGCATGAGTTGGTTCATTTTTTCTGAAGTAATGTTTTTCGCTGCCTTTTTTGGTGCTCTTTTCTATGTCCGGTTTTTCGTTGTCGACTGGATTGGTGGTGTCGGCGATCGCGGCCCATCGGATATGATATGGCCTGAATATGTGCCTCACTGGCCAATGGTGAATCCTCCGAATCCTGAGCTTTTTCCAGGGCCGGCGGAGATTATCAATCCATGGGGGCTGCCCCTGCTTAACACCATACTGTTGGTAAGCAGCAGCTTCACGGTGACCTTGGCTCATCACGGCATCAAGGAAGGCAATCGCAAAAAGCTGGTTAACTGGCTGGCGCTTACCGTAATCCTGGGTTTGACCTTTCTCGTTGTTCAGGGCTACGAGTACTACCATGCTTACCAGGATCTTGGCCTGACACTGGCATCGGGCATATTCGGGACGACCTTCTTTATGTTGACGGGTTTTCACGGTGCTCACGTTACTCTTGGAACCATCATGCTGATTGTTATGCTTGGACGGGCACTTAAGGGGCATTTTGAGGCAGATGACTGTTTCGGATTCGAAGCCGCTTCCTGGTACTGGCACTTTGTGGATGTGGTTTGGCTGGGGCTGTTTATCTTTGTTTATGTACTTGGGAGTTAATCTCTTTATGGACGTCTACAAATTGCCTTAACCCTGCTTCCGGCCGTTAGGTCCCAAATAGGTCGTGCCAGGTAACGCTGAGGGCTCTTTATGGACGTCTACCAGGCACGTTAACCCCGTGTTCGGTTGCCAGGTCCCATTTAGATCTGGCCAAGTAACGCTGAGGGCTCTTTATGGGCGTCTACCGGGCACGTTAACCCCGTGTTCGGTTGCCAGGTCCCATTCAGATCTGGCCAAGTAACGCTGAGGTCTCTTTGTAGACGTCCCTTAACGGTTTAACCAAGGGGCATTAACTCCCAATTCGCCGGAGTAGAAGCCATAGGCGATAAAGATCAGCAGGAGTGCTGCGAGCGAGACTCTGACAAGCAGCAGCGACGCTGTACGCTTATCTCCCCTGCCCTGGTCCTGTATGAGCGCTACGAAGGCGCTGCCTAGTGCGATAAGGTTGGCGACAAAGAGAATAACGATAACAACTTTCAACCACATGACGATAGCTGGTCCGGGCCTGTATGGTGACAGTATACGTGGCATCGCCTCCGGTGGATCAGTTTTTTAATGATGAGCAGTCCTACATTCAATCATAACTGGAGGGTTTCCATTTTCTGCCTGGTCTGTCTGGTTGCGTTTATTAAACTGGGTTTCTGGCAGCTCGACAGGCAGGAAGAGAAACGAGTGCTGATGGCAGATAGAGAGGCTCGACAGCAGGGTCCATCTCTAACCGCAAGTGAGGTCGGCACCGAGGGGTCCGATCTGGGCGGCCTGCCGGTATTGCTGTCAGGTTTCTTTCATGATGATGCTACCCTTCTCCTGGACAATGTCGTTCTTGACGGCAGCGTCGGGTTCGAAGTGCACCAGTTATTTGCGGACTTTTCGGGTAGATACTTCCTGATTAACCGGGGTTTTGTGCCGATGGGCAGAACCCGTGGAGATCCGCTGGACATACCCCCCACGCGCAGCCAACAGGTGCAGATTGTTGGCACCGTTTACCAGCGGGGCGGTGCGCCGCTGAGGCTGCGGCAAAGCGAATCACCGGAATGGACGTTTCCGGCAATTGTGCAGTATGTTGATGTCTCTCAGTTGGCGCGACAGATCAATAAGGAAGTCTATCCTTACGTCATCAGATTAAATGAGGGTCAGCATGGTGCACTGCCAAGGTTTTGGCCTGATACGGTGATACCACCGGAAAAACATCTGGGCTATGCCATCCAGTGGTTTACCATGGCGGCGACTGTGATCATCCTTTGGTTGTTTTTTTGTTTTCGCAAAGAGCAGGAGTTATGACGGAGCCTACTTCGACCCAGCTAAATACCAGCCGGGGAAAACTGTTGATTTTGATAGGGATTGCCTTTGTCCCCATATTTGTCGCCTTCCTTGCATTCCAGTACTTCCCGGATTGGCGACCAACGGGTACCACCAACCAGGGTGAATTGATCATGCCGCCAGTAAGTGCGGAGGCTGTCAGTCAGGAACTGATTGGAGTCGGTGGCTGGGTATTGCTGCAACCGGTTAACGGAGATTGCGATGAGTACTGCAAACAGATGCTCTACCTGTCGCGGCAGGTTGTCACAGGGTTGGGCAAGGATTCCAGCAGAGTCAGTCGTGTACTTACTGTTCCGGTGGATGTCAGAGAAGATCTTCAGCGACATCTGCGGGACGAACACGGGGATATCAAGGTGGTCCCGGCAGAGATGCTGCCGTTGAATCGGGTCAGTCGGGAGACGCCACTGCTCTTCCTGATGGACCCGAATGGCAACATCATGATGTACTACTCGCTTGAAAAGGCCGGGAAGCCGATGCTTAAGGATCTTAAGCACCTGCTGCGACATTCCAATATTGGATAGAAGCACGTTCTCCGTTTGATAGGTCCTACTGAGGTCGAGCCAGGGCTCTCGTCAAGACGGTATAATTTTTGTAAGATGCGCAGCCACGCCGAATCCCACACCTATGACTGAAGTATCCGTACAAGAGCATGCTTCCTGGAGAGACTTCCTGGAAATGTGCAAACCGCGAGTAGTGCTATTGATGCTGCTTTGCACGCTTGTGGGCATGTTTCTTGCCACCAGCGATATGGTGCCCTGGGATATTCTTATCTACGGTAATTTGGGCGTGGCTCTGGTAGCCGGGTCAGCGGCGGCGTTGAATCATATGGTCGATGCCACAATTGATGCGAAGATGGCTCGGACCCAACATCGTCCACTGGCTCAAGGGCGGGTCACGAACCTGCAGGGTGCCATCTTTGTTGGTGCAACAGGCATACTGGGTATCGCGATTCTGGCAATTATGGTTAATCCGCTGACTGCGTGGCTGAATCTGGCATCCTGGTTTGGTTATGGGGTGGTCTACACAATTTATCTGAAGCGCGCGACACCACAGAATATTGTTATTGGCGGTCTTTTTGGCGCAGCACCTCCGCTGTTCGGCTGGACTGCAGTGACGGGCAGCATAGATGGCGGCGGTCTCATACTGGTACTGATCATATTTGCCTGGACTCCACCACATTTCTGGGCACTGGCAATCGATAGGATGGAGGAATATCGGCAGGTCGATATTCCCATGCTGCCGGTCACACATGGTGAGCACTACACAAAGGTCCATATCCTGCTCTACACCATTATCATGATCATCACGACGGTGCTCCCCTATCTGATCGGTATGAGCAACCTGCTCTACCTGCTTTCTGCGTTGGCGCTGGGTGCGGGTTTCCTTTACTGGTCTCTGGCGATGCTCTATGGCAAAAATGAACGAGCGCCGATCGAAACTTTTCGATATTCCATCATCTACCTGATTGCGCTGTTTCTGGCGCTGCTCTTGGATCACTACTTCTTTCCTGTCACCTATATCGTCTGACGGAAAATGGATCCGGGCATACGAAACACCCTTTTTGGTATCGCGGCGTTTATCGCGGTCATTGTGGGGCTGTTTGTTGCGAGTGTGCTTGTTCCCCGGCCTATGTCAGACGAACAAGTTCGAGAGCTGGGCTACTATCGGTTCGAAAACCCTCGACCGATCTCGGACTTCAAAATGGTGGATCACACCGGCAAGCCAGTTGGAATCGATTCCTTTAGAGGCACCTGGTCATTAATCTTCTTTGGCTTTACCACCTGTCCTGATGTCTGTCCGACGACACTCAGTGTTCTGGCGGAAGCGACCCGTGATCTCGACCATCCGCCCCAGGTTGTGATGGTCACGGTCGATCCGGACCGAGATACTGCGGACCTCCTCAGGGATTATGTGCCAGCTTTTCACCCGGACTTCCGAGGTTTTGTCGGTAGCTTTGATGAGACAGTCAGGCTGGCGGAACAACTTAATGTGGCATTCGGTAAAGTGCCGGGAGAGCTGCCTGAAACCTACCTGGTGGACCATACAGCGAGTATCGTGGTGATAAATCCGGAAGCCCGTTATGCAGGGTTTATTAAGGCGCCTGACAAGGTGCAGAATATTCAACGGATTCTGCCTCACCTCTAGATACGACCCAGTTATATCGTCCGCGGAATAGCCGTTATTCCTGAGTACCAGTTGCTTACGGCATCGCATAGAATGATTGAAATACCTTCGACGATATTCCAGTGAGCGCGATCCAGCAGCAGGACGCAAACAACAGTCTCAGTGAACGATACGCGCGTATCAGGCAACAAACCGTCGATCTTTGTCTCCCGCTTGAGATAGAGGACTACCAGGTGCAGCCAATGGCTGATGCAAGTCCGCCGAAATGGCATCTTGCACATGTCACCTGGTTCTTTGAAACCTTTATCCTGAGTCGACAGGTTCCCGGATACGAACCTGTTCATCCCCTGTACGAAATGCTGTTCAACTCTTATTACAACGGTATCGGTGCAGCATTCCCGCGACCGAACAGAGGATTTCTATCGAGGCCGACGGTTCAAGAAGTTCTGGATTATCGCAGCGAAATTGACGAAAGAATGCAGTCGTTTCTGGCATCGGATTTCTCAGACGAAGTGAGGTTCTCGATAGAGCTTGGCCTTAATCACGAACAACAACATCAGGAACTGACCCTGACAGATTTGAAATACAACCTCGGCAATAATCCGCTCAAGCCAGCATACCGGGAGATTTTGGTCGACATGGCCGATGCCGCGGGTGAAGCTGGCTGGACAGAGTTCGAGGGCGGTCTGGTTGAGATCGGTGCAGAGTCCAGTGACTTCGTTTTTGATAATGAGACGCCCAGGCACCAGGTCTTTCTTGAACCGTTTGCACTCGGCACAAGGGCCGTTACTAATGGTGAGTTCCTTGAATTCATCCGAGACGGTGGCTATGAACGTCATGAGTTATGGTTATCTGATGGTTGGAGCCATCTCAAGTCACTTGATGCAAGATGGTCTGGACCGCTTTACTGGCGGGTGGTTGGGGACGACATCTTTGAATACACGTTGACCGGCGAACGACCACTCGAACCTGATCTGCCGGTCTGCCATGTTAGTGGCTATGAAGCGGATGCCTTTGCCCGTTGGGCAGGCGCCAGGTTACCCACGGAAATGGAATGGGAAACTGCCGCTGAATCCTGTGGGCTTGTGGGCAACTTCGTTGAAAGTGAACAGTTTCATCCTTCAGTGCAGGCTTCGCCTGCTCTGACAGGCATGCTAGGTGACGTTTGGGAATGGACCTCATCCAGCTATGCAGCCTACCCCGGTTTCAAATCGTTTCCGGGGCAGTTGGGCGAATACAACGGTAAGTTCATGGCAAACCAACTTGTCCTGAAAGGTGGCTCGTGCGTGACCCCTGCCTCCCACATCAGATCAACCTATCGCAATTTCTTCTACCCACCCGACCGATGGCAGTTCACCGGGATCCGCCTTGCCAGAGACCCTGAATGAACAGCGCACCGTCTGTTTTCTTTTACGACAGGGCAACCGATGTCGTTGACCACACATCGGAGGTTCTGGAAGGGTTTCGCAGGAAAGCCAAATTCATTTCACCCAAATTTTTCTATGATGAGCGCGGTTCGCAGCTTTTTACCGAAATCACTCATCAGCCGGAATACTATCTGACTCGAACTGAGACAGCGCTGCTTCAGGAGCACGCTGGAGAAATCAGCGATCTGATTGGTGAGGATATTCTTCTGATCGAATTCGGCAGTGGTTCGTCCACCAAAATTCGAATCTTGCTTGAAAACCTGAGACCAAGTATCTATGCGCCGCTGGATATATCCCGGGACTATCTGGCGCAGGCCGCACAAGCTCTGGGCAGTGAATATCCATGGCTTGAAGTGCATGCTACCTGTGTCGACTTTACCGGTGATTTCGAACTACCGTTCCGTAGTGAGCAGCGTCATGTCAGTTTCTTTCCAGGATCCAGTATCGGCAATTTTGAACGGACCGAAGCCGAGGTCTTTCTAAAAAGAGTCAGGCAGCTGGTAGGCGAAGGTGGCGGGCTCCTGCTGGGTGTGGATCTGAAGAAAGATGAAACGGTTCTTAATGCTGCCTATAACGACCGGGCCGGGATTACTCGGGACTTCAATCTCAACGTGCTGTCCCATCTGAATCGCGAATATGGCACTGACTTTAACGAGGCAGCATTCGACCATCTGGCTCGCTATAACCCGGATGAGGGATGCATCGAGATGTTTCTCGTCAGCAGGGTTGAGCAGACCGTTACGTTGGCTAATGAGTCATTTCGGCTGGAGGAAGGCGAAGTGATCCATACGGAAAATTCCCATAAATATGCGGTTGACGAGGTCAGACAGATGGCACTGAATGCTGGTTTCGGTAGCATCAGAATCTGGTCTGATCAGGACGAACTGTTTGCGGTCTTCTACTTGTCGTGATCTTCGATGGTCCGGGCAAGATCTATCATTTCGGTCGGATTTTTGAGTGGCGGATCTCCGGATAGGAATCTGGTCAGCGCAAACCTGGCGGCACTGACGCGCTGAATCGGGATCAACGCCTGCTTTTCCTCCGACAGCAACGGTCTTACGGATTCATAACCGGAAATCATCGCATCCCGTCGAGGTGTGTGCATCTGGTTGTCCTCGGTTCTGCACCAGTCGTTGATAGCAATGGCGAGATCCTGAATCAGTAGATCGTGGCAGGCATGGTAAAAGTCGATGACCCCGGTCAGATGGTCGTTGACGAAGAGTGTGTTGTCGCGGAACAGATCACCGTGTATCAGACCGCTTGGCAGACCGGCAGCACCGATTTCCGCATACTCTTCGATGACTTGGCTGAGCAGCGAATACTGTGACCCGGAAAGCCGTTCCTTAACGATATCGAGAGTCCCGCGCATCCAGGTGAAGTCATAGGGGTTGTCCCGTGATTCCTCCATGCCGTCGAGCGCCTTGTGCAGTGAGGCAATAAATTTGCCGAGGATTTCGCAATGATGTTCGTTGACAATTTCCAGGTGAATACCCGGCAGTCGTCTGAAGAGGAATGCGGGCTTGTCACAAAAAGTAGTGGAGGTCATGCCATCCAGAGTGGTTTCAGGTGCGGCGACCGGCAGCCCAAAGTGACGAAGACGGGAGAGAATCTTGCCAAAAAAAGGGATCTCGGCAAATGAATGGTCTTCCATGATAGTCAGCACGAATTCGCTGGTCTCGCCATCATTTTCCAGATGAACAAAGTAGTTTGAGTTTTCGATACCGCCTGCGATCGGGGAGAAAGATGCCAGCCTGCCCTTTCCAAACATCTCCAGATATTGATCGAGAGCTTCTTCTTCAAAGGATGTAAAAGCAGCCACCTAGTGTCCTGACACTACCACTCGACGATAACCCACTGGGGGTAGAGCTTCCGTTTGTGGTCCAGGCTCTCAAAGTGGGGAGCGCCATCGGCTGGAACCAAATAATAGGGTCTGCCCTTTTCCGGCACAATCTTGATCATAGTCAGCACGCCGTTTTGTCGATACTCGTAGATGGTTCGATTTTCACCTTCAATAATTTCGATCTGATCCTCGTCATACTCGCCAGGGAGCAGCAGTTCCGAGGCGAGGGCGCCACTCAGCCACAGGGTGAGTAGTACTGCGATGCTGCACCGCCATGGAAAATGGGAGGTGTTCAAAGTATTGTTGATCATATCGGGTACAGGCTGTAACGAATGAAGAAAGATTATCAACTGGTGCTGATCGACGGGTCATCCTACCTGTTTCGTGCCTACCATGCACTTCCGCCGCTGGTCTCATCCAAGGGTCAGCCAACAGGAGCCATTAAGGGTGTGATCAGCATGATCCGCAAATTGATGAGCGACTATCCGGACAGCCACATCGCGGTTGTCTTTGATGCCAAAGGTAAGACCTTTCGCAACGACATCTACAAGGAGTACAAGGCTAACCGCCCACCTATGCCGGATGATCTGCGTAGTCAGATTGAACCGATTCACAACATCGTTCAGAAGATGGGGCTGCCCCTTCTCATCCATGATGGTGTCGAGGCAGATGACGTGATTGGTACCCTCGCGAATCAGGCTACGCAGCAGAAGATGGACGTCCTGATTTCAACAGGTGACAAGGATATGGCGCAGTTGGTCTCACCGCACGTCACACTGATTAATACGATGAACGATAGTTTTATGGATGAAACCGGTGTGGTCGACAAGTTCGGCGTGCGTAGCGATCAGATCATCGATTACCTGGCGTTGGTGGGGGACACCTCGGACAACATTCCCGGTGTGCCCAAGTGTGGACCCAAGACGGCGGTTAAATGGCTCAGTCAGTATGAATCACTCGATGGTGTAATGGCGAGTGCTGAAGAGATTGGTGGCAAGGTTGGTGAAAACCTGAGGGCTTCTCTGGAATTTCTGCCGATGTCTTTTGAGTTAGCGACGATCAAATTGGATGTGTCCCTGGATTGTGCGGTCGACGAACTGGAAATCGTTGGTTCAGACGACGAGGGGTTACAGCAAATTTTTACCGAGCTGGAGTTTAGACCCTGGGTTACGGAATTAAGCACTGACGGCGAGACAGGCCAGGAGAAAGTGGGCGATGCTATCGATGTTGACTATGACATTGTTCTGACCGAAGCCGAGTTCGATGGTTGGCTTGAAACCCTGAGTGTTGCTGACGTTTTCGCTTTCGATACAGAAACCACCAGTATCGATTATATGGAGGCAAAGATCGTTGGCCTGTCATTCTGTTGTGAATCGGGTAAAGCAGCTTATGTGCCCCTAACCCATGACTACGATGGTGCACCGGAGCAGCTCGACTTCGATTGGGTTTTGGACAGAATGAAACCTCTGCTGGCGGATCCGGCACGGACCATTATCGGCCAGAACCTCAAATACGACATGAACGTTTTAGCCAATTATGGTGTGGAAATTAGCGCGAAAATTCATGACACAATGCTTGAATCCTATGTGCTGAATTCTGTCGCTTCACGGCACAATATGGATGATCTCGCCCTGAAGTATCTGGGTGTGTCGACCGTTCACTTCGAGGATATCGCCGGCAAGGGTGCAAAACAGGTCACCTTCAACCAGATCGAGATCGAGAAAGCAGGTCATTACGCCGCAGAGGATGCGGATATCACTTTTCGTCTCCACGAAACGCTGTGGCCCAGGCTGCAGGCGGAGTCTGACCTCGCCTCGGTCTATTCGGAAATCGAAATCCCGCTTGTTCCCGTGCTGTCCCGGATCGAAAGAGAGGGCGTGCTTTTAGATGAAGCGCAGCTCCAAATCCAGAGCAAGGATCTGGAAAAACGGCTGTCGGAGCTGGAGCAGGAAGCTTTCGGTCTTGCGGGAGAGGAATTCAATCTTGGTTCCCCCAAACAATTGCAGGCGATATTTTTTGAGAAACTGGGTCTGCCGGTGATCAAGAAGACGCCGAAGGGTCAGCCTTCAACCGCTGAACCGGTCCTGCAGGAACTGGCTCTGGATTACCCGCTGCCAAAGGTCATTATGGCGTATCGGGGACTCTCAAAACTCAAGTCGACCTACACCGATCAGTTGCCTAAACAGATCTCAACGGTTACCGGTCGAATTCATACGTCGTATCACCAGGCAGTTGCGGCAACCGGCCGGCTGTCGAGTACAGATCCGAACCTGCAGAATATCCCAATCAGAACTGAAGAGGGGCGTCGTGTTCGTAAAGCCTTCATCGCAGAGCCGGGATACAAGATTATGGCCGCAGACTATTCGCAGATTGAGCTACGGATCATGGCACACCTGTCCCAGGACGAAGGCCTTATCCAGGCATTCCGGAATGGCATCGACATCCATAGTGCAACGGCCGCCGAGGTATTTGGAGTACCTGTCGAGAGTGTGCCTGATGAGCGTCGCCGCAGTGCCAAAGCAATCAATTTCGGTTTGATCTATGGTATGTCCGCTTTTGGCCTCGCACGTCAACTGAATATCCCAAGGGCTGATGCTCAGGATTACATCGATCTCTATTTTGATCGTTATCCCGGTGTCAGGGAATATATGGAGAAAACCAGGGCTCTGGCTGCGGAACAGGGATATGTGGAAACCATTTTCGGCAGGCGCCTTTACCTACCGGAAATCAAAGCCAGCAATTTCAACCGCCGTCAGGCGGCGGAGCGAACGGCAATTAATGCGCCGATGCAGGGCAGCGCGGCGGATATCATCAAACGTGCCATGCTAGAGGTCGATAAGTGGCTTCAGGAAACTGACCTCAGCACTCGCATGACCATGCAGGTCCACGACGAGCTGGTGCTTGAGGTACCTGAATCGAACGTTCAGGAGGTGGTTACAGGGGTCGAATCACGGATGTCGGCTGCCGCTGAACTCTCCATTCCCCTGGTTGTCGAGACCGGTGTCGGTGATAACTGGGATGAAGCGCACTAGTTCATTTTCATCCGAACCCCCCATCAACCAGTAGTGTCCGCCGATATTGACGAGTGAGCACTCGTCGCACCGGCGTAAACGGAACGCCGCCCGACCCATCCATGGGGCCTGACTTTCGGCCGTCCAGGCCTCGAGCCTGCGTCAAGTGCTCACTCGTCAACTTCGGCTACATGCGTGACGATCGGCAACTCCGGGGGAGAACTAGCTCGTGATGACCGCGAGAAAAAATGAAGAAAGTTTCACTATTTATCTGTGAACTTTGGCCGGATTGACCAGTCCTAGTATGTGTACGATGGATATTACCCTTGTATTGGGTAGTGTTTTTTAGCAGCAACTTCGGTGATTTTCTCCCCCAAAAAAACCGAAGCTCGGGTCCTGGTCACACCTCCCCAACGATGACCAGGGCCCTTCTTTTTTGCATCAGGAAAACCAGTCGGTAATTCTCGTTTCCAATTCTTCCAGGCCCAGTCTTTTTGTTGCGGAAAAAACCTGGATGGTGATTTCATCCGGCAGGTCTCTTTTGACCGACAGAAGTTGATTCTGCTGCCCTCCGCGCTTCATCTTGTCCGCCTTGGTGAGAAGAATGTGCAGAGGCAATCCAGCTTCGATGCACCAGTTGATCGTCATTTCGTCGAATTCTTTCATAGGATGGCGAATATCGACCATCAGGACCATCCCCCTGAGACAGAGTCTGCCTCGGAGGTAGTCATCCAGATGTTTGTGCCAGTGATCCTTGACCGCCATGGGTACTTTGGCATAGCCATAGCCGGGTAAATCGACAAGTCGGGTTGATTCCGTAATCTCGAAGAAATTGATCAGCTGAGTTCGACCGGGAGTCTTGCTGGTCCGCGCCAGGCTTTTCTGTCGGGTCAGCGTGTTGATGGCGCTGGATTTACCTGCATTTGATCTTCCACAGAATGCCACTTCGGCACCGGAGTCCGGAGGACACTCTGAGAGGGCCGAGGCGCTCACGAGAAAACTGGCATTATTCAGGCAGAGAGGCATTTTCCGGCACCTTTGGTATATAATTCGCTCTGCAATGAGAGAGAGCATCCGGCTAAGTATTCGTTACTCTGGCACTCGTTCCTAGTAGAGGTCAAGGCGATGAGAGCATTTCTGCTGGTCGGATCTTAAGAAGCAGGTAATATGAAAAACATCTTACGAATTCGTATGTTCGTTGTCGTGGGCGTCCTATTGGTATGCCAGTTGGCACACGCTACGAGCGATGCCAAGGCAGGAGCAGCCAAGGCGACGACCTGTGTCGCCTGTCATGGTGAGACGGGCAACAGCCCTGCAGGCGCTTTCCCCAACATCGCCGGACAGAGCGTTCAATACCTGCTCAAGCAGCTGATCGACATCAAGAGTGGTGTAAGGCCCGTACCGACCATGGTCGGACAGCTCGATGCTTTCTCGGAAGATGATCTGGAAGATATTGCGGCACATTTCGCCAGTCAGGAGCGTGCCTACGGGGCCGCAGAAGCGGACAAGGTTGAGTTAGGCGAAGCGATATACCGATTTGGTATCCCCCGGAAGCAGGTTTCTGCTTGCAGCGGTTGTCATTCGCCAAAAGGGTTAGGCAACGGCCCGGCAAAATTCCCGGCAATTGCCGGTCAGTGGCCGGAATATACGATTGCCCAGTTGAAGGCATTCCAATCTGGCAAGCGTCATAATGACGGCGATACCAAAATGATGCAGACCATCGCCATGGATTTGAACGAAAAGGAGATGGCAGCGGTCGCATCCTATGTGTACGGGCTGAAATAGTTGGATATTTTGGGGTGGTCAAAGGGCGGTTTTCCGCCCTTTTTTGTGATTGAATTGAACTGATGCCGTCAACTAACGGTCAAACACGGAACGATGGAGATATGTCAATGGTTCGACGAATTGTCGCACTTTTTGTAATGGTGTTGTTGTCTGCGGCAGCCCATGCAGAAGGCTTTCAGTACGAGGAAGGTACTCACTTCGCCAAGTTGGAAGTGCCGGTCAAGACTCGCGACCCTGAGGTTGTGGAGGTGACTGAGTACTTTTCATACGGATGCCCTCACTGTTATCGCCTGGAACCTCTTGTTGCCCGATGGAAGGAGGATCTGTCTCCTGACATTGAATTCAATCGAACACCTGCAATTTGGAAGGTGTCTGGCTACGAACTTTACGCGCGAACTTACTATACCGCCAAGGCACTTGGGGTGCTGGAACAGATTCATGGTCCCCTCTTTAATGCCATTCATGGTGAGCGACGTCGCCTGCTTGATTTGGAAAGCATGGCAGGGTTCATGGCAGCTCATGGTGTAGATTCTGAAAAATTCACCAAGACGTTTAACGATTCATTTGGGGTCAAGGCCATGTATCAACAGGCGATTGCCCGGCAGCGTGTTTATCGCGCAAGTGGTGTCCCGGCAATTGTTGTTAACGGCAAGTACAGGATTGAAGCCGCCATGGTGGATAACAGCAACGCTAATATGCTCAAGGTAGCGACCTTTCTGATTGATCGAGAGAAAAGACTTCTGAGTGATGAGGGCGAAGACGACGAGTAGTCTTCTAAGAAAAGTCTCCGATGCCGGGATCTCTGCCGGTGGCACCTGCGGGTGATGGCGGCATCACCCGTTGCGATGTATTTTCGTCGCGGGAGATGTCCACTCGCTTTCTCAGTTCTTTGCCGGGTTTGAAGTGGGGCACAAATTTACCGGGTTTGTGAATACCGACTTCTCCGGTTTTCGGATTTCGGACCGTACGCGGTTTTCGAAAGTGATTGGAGAAGGTCCCGAAACCACGGATCTCAATACGACCACCCGATGCCAGGTTTTCAGACATGATCTCGATAAGCGTATGTACCGCTAGATCAACGTCTCTGCTCGACAGCTGATCCAGCTTGTCTGACATTCGTTTAATGAGTTCAGATTTGTTCATTTCTCAATCCGTGGCGGACCTGTAAACATATTACTAAAATAATTATACAATTCAATATGTTATGGAGAATAACTAAAGTATTTGGTTAGTTTTTGCTCGAAAAAGCCTGTTTTCGAGGCAATTATTGAGACTAATCACGACTAACCCCTTTAAATCAATAGCTTACACGAAATTTGGAATCACGGTTTAAGTATTCTCCGATATTAGCGAAGACTTCGGGACACTGCGGATTGAATAGAATCAGGCTTTCCATTAAAATTCGCCATGGCGCGATACACCTTGATCTGTACTTCGAATCTACCTCACACAGTAAGTGATCACTTACTTTCGATTGTGCCAAAAAATCCCTATATATCGACTTTTTGCGGACTGCTGAATAAAGCAATACCGCGCAACTATCCGTCAACCTGGAGGAATGAATGGCGACAATTCTAGAAGGTGTTTCCCGAACATTTGCAGAGTATCTGCTGTTACCGAGACTGACACGCAAGGATCAACGACCTGAACAGGTCGATCTGTCAACACCCCTTTCGGCGGTTGAGCCGAATCAGTTGCCTCGCTTCAAGATCAATACACCGGTTGTTTCTGCAGCGATGCAATCCGTATCAGGATCTAAACTTGCCATTTCTCTGGCGAGGCAGGGCGGTCTCGGTTTTATCTATTGTTCTCAGGAGATAGAGACTCAGGCAGAGATGGTCCACCAGGTGAAAGCGCACAAGGCAGGGTTCGTCTCCAGTGACACCAATACCACGGCGAACAAAACTCTGCATGACGTGATTGAACTGATGCGACAAACCGGCCATTCAACGGTACCGGTCACTGACGACGGCAGCGGACACGGTAAGTTGATTGGTCTTATTACCGATCAGGACTTC
Organism: Gammaproteobacteria bacterium; assembly: GCA_018656865.1. Taxonomy (GTDB): domain Bacteria; phylum Pseudomonadota; class Gammaproteobacteria; order Pseudomonadales; family Azotimanducaceae; genus UBA9659. Next base: position 67,353 of record JABHYO010000187.1, read on the forward strand.
TGGGTGCATGAGGATGATCTCGACAACCCTGTCAGTAGGCATATGACACCGATTTCGGATGTGATCTATGGAGAAGAGGGGCTGACCCTCCGAGAAGCCAACCGTCTGTTGCACAAGCACAAGAAAAAGTGCCTGCCGATTCTGAACGGTGAAGGCCATCTGACCTCGTTGGTATTCAAAAAAGACTATGAAGATCATATGCGTCACCCCCTTGAATTGCTGGATGAATCGAAGCGCCTTTGTGTTGGTGCCGCCATTAACACTCATGACTACAAGACCCGGGCTCCGGTGTTAATCGAAGCGGGTGCGGACGCACTTTGTTTCGATTCCTCTGATGGCTTTACCGAGTTCCAGAAGGAAGGAATTGATTGGCTTCGTAAGGAATTCGGCAATGGTGTCGTTATCGGTGGTGGTAACGTCGTCTCGGCCGAAGGTTTTGACTATCTGGTAGAAGAAGGCGGCGTCGACTTTATCAAAGTGGGTATGGGTGGCGGTTCCATCTGTATCACCCGTGAACAGAAAGGAATCGGTCGGGGTCAGGCGTCTGCTTTACTGGATGTCGTACAGCGACGCGACAGCTATTTTGAAGAAACCGGGCGATATATCCCGATCTGTTCCGATGGGGGGCTTGCCAATGATACGCAGATCGTCGTCGCACTGGCCATGGGTGCGGATTTCGTCATGATGGGTCGCTATTTCGCCATGACAGAGGAAAGCCCGACTCCGAAAACATCCATAAACGGTCAGATGTACAAGCCATACTGGGGTGAAGGTACAAGGCGTGCCCAGAACTGGCAGCGCTATGCCGAAGATATGTCTACGCGGGAAATGGTTTTTGAAGAAGGTGTTGATGCCTATGTACCGCTGGTAGGTTCACTGGCCGATGTACTCGGTACAACCCTTTATAAACTGCGTTCCACTATGGTCAATATCGGTTCAGACAGCCTGTCAGAGTTCCGGGATCAGGCAACGCTAACGCTGGTGTCTGAACAGTCCGTTGTTGAGGCAGGTACATCGACTGTCTTCCAGTTCACGACCAATCGTGACTTCGAGGAAACAAGCTGGGGTGATAAAGGCTAGCGCAGAGCGATAGTGAAATTGAGTTAGTCGAAAAGGTTTGCTTCGGTATAATGGCGCCGGATTTTTTTGTGAGAGAGAGAAATGAGCAAATTTAAATTAGCGATAATCCTGGCGAGCCTGATCATGGCCGACTCCGCCTTGGCGGGAGAAAAAGAGATCGCCGAGCGCATCAGAAAGGTCGGTGATGTCTGCATCGAAGGTGAGGACTGCGGTCAGGCAGCCACACCGATGACTATTGCTGCCACTGGTGGCAGCGTTGAGGACAACTACAACAAAAGCTGTGCTACCTGTCACAATGCCGGTATCGCTGGTGCACCAAAGATGGGTGATGCCGCAGACTGGGAATCAAGAATTGGCAAGGGAATGGATACTCTTTATAACAGCGCAATTAATGGAATGCCTCCGGCTATGCCACAGAAAGGAATGTGTTTCAGTTGCAGCGATGAGGATCTTAAGGCACTGGTCGACTACATGGTGGAAAGTGTCCACTAAGCGTTAGTTCAGACGTTCCAGTTTTCTATAGCCCAACGCCTCAGTTAAATGGTTAGTACCTATGTCGTGCTGATGTGACAGGTCGGCGATGGTTCGAGCCACACGCAGAATTTTGAAATAGCCGCGAGTAGAAATCCCAAGTCTAGCCACTGATTGATCAAGGAACTGTTGGTCCCTGTCGCTGATTGCGCAGTGCTTGGAAAGCTGGCTTCCCTGGAGCTTACAGTTGAGTACTCCCTGGCGTTCTACCATGCATGTCCTGCTTGCTTCGACGTGGCTGATAAGTGCCTGATCATCCATAGATTTTGGACTTGTTCGGGCCAGCGTACCAGGTGGCAGCGCGGGTACCTCGACATGAATGTCAATCCGGTCCAGTAAAGGACCTGACAATCTGGCACGGTAACGGTGAATACGATCAGCGGTACATTCGCAGGGATTGCGATCATCACCGGCATAGCCGCAGGGGCAGGGATTCATTGCGGCGATTAGCTGGAAATCCGCCGGGTAACGAACCTGATGTGCAGCGCGACTAATCCAGATTTCACCTGACTCCATGGGCTCCCGAAGAACTTCAAGAACCTGCCTGGAATACTCCGGCAGTTCGTCTAAGAACAGTACACCGCGATGTGCCAGCGAAATCTCACCGGGTTTCGGTGGACTGCTGCCGCCGACCATCGCGATGGCACTGGCGGTGTGGTGGGGTGATCGAAATGGGCGTCGTCGCCAGGCTGTCGGCTCGAGGTCGTGCCTGGAGACTGATACGATCGACGCGGTTTCCAGGGCTTCCGACAGTGCTAAATCCGGGATCAGGGAGGGTAGTCGTGCCGCCAGCATGGTTTTGCCTGTTCCCGGTGGACCTATCATTAGCAGATTGTGGCCCCCGGCAGCGGCAATGCAGAGGGCGCGTTTCGCCGCTTCCTGCCCTCTGACGTCCGACAGTTTAAGTCGCGGGTGCTGGGGTTTGGTTACTTCCGTTTTGGTTGGCTTTTGTAGTGGTGAGTCATTGATAAAGTGGTCAATGACATCGATGAGCTTGCCGGAGATGTAGATGCAGGGTGACTCTGAAAGAGCGGCCTCATGACTGTTTGAGCCAGGTACAATCATGCATCGGGAACTATCCCGGCTTCTGAGAGCGGCCGGAAGAATACCTCGAATGCTGCGGATATCGCCGGTCAGAGAGAGTTCACCGAGAAACTCGTAATTCCTGATTTTACGTTGATCCAGCTTCTTGTCAGCGGCAAGGATGGCGATTGCGATTGCCAGATCATAGCGTCCGCTGGTCTTCGGCAAATCAGCGGGCGCGAGATTGACAGTGACCCTTTTATCGGGGAAGGAGAATCCGCTACTGTTGATGGCGGCTCTCACTCTGTCCTTGCTCTCCCTGACAGCCGTCTCGGGAAGACCGACGATCAGTACCTGAGGTAGACCGGGGGTAACATCAGCTTCGACGGTGACTAAAGGAGCATCGATGCCGATCTCCGCGCTTGAGAAAGTAGTGGCGACAACCATGGTTCGATTGTGATGAAATCTGCAACAGGTCAGTGACAGCCAATGGCGCGCTTTCCTGTGCGAGACTGGATCCATCTGCCGCACGAACTTGGTGCATTGGTGGCGGAACAACAGGTCTGGATCGCACCAGCGCAGTGCGAGATTGATATCCAAAAATTGTGCGTATACGGTAACTCATTGTTTTGAGAGTGCTTTTGGAAATTGGCACAGAGAGTGCTCTGTTACAACCAATGGTGGACTATCATCACGTCTTTAAATTCGTTACATTGCTTTGGTTGAGGCAATGCTGTGCAAGGAGAAATTGAATGAAACTGGTCTCTGCGATAATCAAACCGTTCAAGCTGGATGATGTACGGGAAGCACTGTCAGAAATCTCAGTTCAGGGTATGACGGTTACCGAGGTAAAAGGGTTTGGTAGACAAAAAGGCCATACCGAACTTTACCGTGGTGCCGAATATGTTGTTGATTTTCTGCCTAAGGTAAAGATTGAGGTCGCCATCGCCGATGAAAATTTGGATGCGGTGATTGAGGCAATTTCCAGCGCAGCAAATACCGGTAAGGTGGGCGATGGCAAGATCTTCGTCAGCACTCTGGACGATGTTGTCAGAATTCGTACAGGAGAGACGGGCGCGGAAGCGGTTTAATCTTTTTACTAAGGTATAATCTGCACTCCTGACCTGACATTCAAAACTTCAAATGCGGTATGTGAGCACCCGGGGCGGCGTATCAGGCCTGTCCTTTTGCGATGCGGTTATGATGGGGCTTGCTTCCGATGGCGGCCTTCTCGTTCCGGAGAAGATTCCCGATATCAGCGACTCGCTGGCCGACCTTCAGGGGTTGGAATACGTCGATATTGCCCGACGGATCATGGCGTATTTCATCGACGATATTCCGGAAGATGAACTCGGCGAGCTGATTGATCGAAGTTATGCTTCCTTTGACGATCCCCTTGTGACGCCACTTCGTGAGGTGGGTGACCGTTATGTTCTGGAACTCTTTCACGGGCCGACTCTTGCTTTCAAAGACGTCGCGCTTCAGTTTCTCGGCAATGTATTCGAGTACATACTGGCAGACCGTGGCGGCCGGCTGAATATCGTGGGCGCGACCAGCGGTGACACGGGCAGTGCAGCGATAGCAGGCGTCAGAGGCAAACAGAACATCAACATCTTCATTATGTTTCCTGAGGGCAGAACCAGCGAGCTCCAGGAAAAGCAGATGACCACGGTTCTCGATGACAATGTTCAGAATATCTCCGTTGAAGGCAGTTTCGATGACTGCCAGTCCATCCTGAAGGCAGTATTTAACGACCTTCCCTTTAAAGAAGCGCATCAGCTGGGGGCGGTGAACTCGGTTAACTGGGCGAGAGTACTGGCCCAGGTCGTGTACTACTTTTCCGCCTACGTTCAGCTTGGTCTGCCAAAGGCATTTGAAGTTGCCGTACCGACGGGTAACTTCGGCAATATCTTTGCGGGTTACATCGCAAGAAAGATGGGTTTGCCGATTACCCGCTTAATCTTGGCGACTAACCAGAACGATATCCTGCATCGTTTTTTTACGAGCGGCAGGTATGAGCGAGGTGAGGTTCATTTTAGCCACAGTCCTGCGATGGACATCCAGGTTGCGAGTAACTTCGAACGATATCTCTACTTTGAGTTTGGTGAGAATTCTCGAAAAGTTGAAGATTTCATGGAAGCCTTCATGGTCAGCGGAGTCGCAACGATCCCATTCAATACTCTGAATTTCGATCCGACCTTCGCAACGGGTGCAGTTTCAGATGACGAAACCCTTCTCACCATATCGGAAGTGTACCGAGACGATAATTATCTGGTTGATCCGCATACGGCTGTTGGTATTCGTGTCGGCGAAGAAAAGCGAAGTGGGAATGTTCCGCTGGTATGCATGGCAACAGCACACCCGGCGAAGTTCGAAGACGTCATGGCTAAGGTTTTGCCGGATGAAGATATTAGCCACCCAACCCTGTCGGCACTGAAGGATGCGCCTACACGCAAGACCGTGTTACCGGCTGAGGTGGAAACCGTCAAAAAGTTTATTCACGACTTTAATGATCCAGTGACCTGATCGCCTGCAGCAGCTCCGAGATATTGTCGATGATATGGTCAGGCTCTGTTGCCCCCGGTCCGGGTCTCAATTCATTACTTAGCCAGACGGTCTTGAGTCCGACGGCATTGGCAGGGTCGATATCCTTGATGGGGTCATCACCGACGTAGACCATTTCTTCCGGTGAACAGCCGGTGTGTTCGAGCGCCGCATGAAAAAGGTCGGGCGCAGGTTTCGGAGCGCCAACATCCTCTGCAGAGAAGGCAAAGCTGAAGTGTTTGCTCAGACCCAGCCGGTGGATATCCGCGTTGCCGTTGGTTAGAGCGCCGAGCTGGTAGTCCTGTGCTATCTCAGTGATAGCCTCGAGAGCACCTTCAAAAAATTCAATTTCATTCCGAGCGCGGAGAAAGACTTCCATTGCTTTAGTGGACAACTCAGTGGCATCCGCAATGCCGTTTCGTGCCATGGCGCGTTCGATGATCCGCCGGCGCAGTTCCGTGACACGTCCTGCGAGGTCTGGATCTTCCTTCATTACTTCATCACGATACTCACCCATGCTGCGCATGTCGTATTCGAATCCGGGAACCTGTTCGCGGAACCACTCGTTCAACAGACGTTCGGCACGATAGATGACGGGATTTACATGCCAGAGTGTATCGTCAAGATCGAAAGCGATGACACGAATCACTCTTCCGGTACCTTCTGAGCCCTTGGGTGAGCTTTGTCATAGACCTCAGCCAGGTGCTGAAAATCAAGGTGCGTGTAAATCTGGGTCGTGCCGATGTCCGCATGGCCGAGCAGTTCCTGTACTGCTCGAAGATCCTGGCTAGATTCCAGCAGGTGACTGGCAAACGAATGCCGCAGTGTATGCGGGTGCACCCTTGCGCTGATTCCCAGGCGAAGACACCATTGCCTGACCCGTTCCTGAACATTACGCGGACTGATCCTTGCTCCCCTCTCACTCAGAAAGAGTGCACTGTTGTCCTTGATCTTACCCTTTGGTAGATCAGTGCGAATTTCCAGCCAGGCCGTTAGAGCCGAGATGGCTTTTGATCCAACCGGCAGCACGCGTTCCTTTGAACCTTTGCCTCGCACCCGGATAGTGGCTTCATCAAAAGAAATATCGTTGATATTGCTGCCAACGAGTTCAGCAAGGCGCAGGCCGGACGAGTAGAAAAGCTCAAGCATTGCCCTATCTCTCAGGCAGTGCCAGTCACTGCCCTCAATATCCAGTAGTCGACTGACCTGGTCGGTATCCATGGTTACCGGTAATCCCGGTGTGGACTTGGGGGCTGAAAATTCCATGGCTGGGTTGGTTGTGGTGATAGCTTCTTTAGCAAGGTAATTAAAAAACGTGCGGCATGCAGACAGTCTTCGTTTCAACGTCCTGCCCGAGCGACCCTGTCGATGCCCCTCGGTAATGAAAGCCTGCAGGTGGTGTGATGCGACATCGCTCCAGTCGATAATCTCTTTGGCTTCAAGGAACTGCGCGAGTGACGTTAAGTCACGGCGATACGCGTCAACCGTGTGTTGTGAAAGTTGCCGTTCGTCAGACAGGTGAGTCAGAAAGGCTGTGATCATCTCCATCAGGGATTGATCAGCCATATCTATTTTGGCAAATGACGCGGAAGGAGTTTGGCGAGGGCATCGGCGATGAAACCAATAAACAGAGTATCCATGTTAGAACTAAAATAGTTGGGGTCGCCACTGCCTATGGCGAGTAGTGCTAACTGTTTGTTGCGTTGTTTTACTGAAAGAACGGCAGCTGATTTCACTTTCTGACTCTGATGGCGAAAGAGAAAATCCTGTTCGGTGGGTCTCAGAACTCCCAGAGTAGGCTCTTTTGCCCGCATCAGTGCACCAACGTAGTCCCTGGCGGTGTCTTTATGAACGCGGGAGGTGAAATGATTGATCTGTCTCGGCTTACCGAAGACGATAAGGGAATAAGCCTTGCACTTAAAATCACGTTTCAAACCCTTTTCCAGTGCTGTAAAAAAGGCACTGCTGCGGTTGGCCGCCATCAGGTCAAGAACCAGTTTTCGACTTTTGTCAAAGATCTCCTTGTTGCTTTCAGCTGCCTCGACAAATTCCTTAAGTTGTTTTTTGGACTTGCGCTGCCTATCCCGCATCACATCCATCTGTTTTTCGACTAACGAAATCGTACCCTTCCGGTTGTCGGGCAGCTTCATCTTTGTCAGAAGGCTTTCATGGGAGAGAAAAAACTCGGGGTTAGCTGCGAGAAAAGATGCGACGTCCTTGTCGTTGATCTCAGTTGTCATATCTGCAGTCGCCCCTCGTATACTCGGCAGGCAGGTCCGGTCATCTTAATAGATGAGTCATCACCGGCCCAGCTTATACAGAGTTTACCCCCTGTGAGTTCGACTTCCACATCTTCATCGAGTAACCCCTGAAGTCTGCCGGCTACGACGGCAGCGCAGGCACCTGTGCCGCAGGCTTTGGTTTCTCCGACCCCGCGTTCGAATACGCGCAAACGGATACTATTTCTGGACACTATCTGCATAAAACCCACATTGACCCGTTCCGGAAACCTCGGGTGGGATTCGATCAGCTGGCCCAGTTCTGCAACCCGGGCGGTATCGATATCTTCCACCTTGAGCACGGCATGGGGGTTGCCAACATTGACGACAGCAGCTTGCACGGTTTCATCGAGGCCGGGTGCCAGACACAGGTCATAGAGAATCTGCGGCGAGTCCGCGATGAAAGGTACCTTTGCTGGTTGTAATACCGGATGACCCATTTCCACGGTGATGTTGCCGTCTTTCTGCAGTGTGCAGGTAATTTCACCACTACTGGTCTGAAGTTTGATTGTCGATTTTGTGGTCAGCCCCTGATCCCTTACGAACCGGAGAAAACATCTGGCGCCGTTGCCACATTGCTCAGCCTCCGACCCATCGGCATTGTAGATCGAGTAACGGAAATCGGCGTCGGGGTTGTCCGGGGGTGTGACAGTTAGCAACTGATCGAAGCCGATGCCAGTGCGCCGGTCGGAAAGATCGCGGATAGTGCTCTGGTTTAGATGGGCGCGCTGGGAGATCAGGTCAACGATCATAAAGTCGTTGCCGAGGCCGTGCATTTTTGTGAATCGAAGTAACATGGCTTTCTCACTGGCGCCGTAGGCTTTCGAGGGCCAACTGATCCTCGATGGTTTCGCGACGGCGTATACACCTGTGTTCGCTACCCGTGACGAGTATCTCGGCGGCCCTACCCCGGGAATTATAGTTCGAGGACATGACAAAACCGTAGGCTCCGGCAGATAAAATTGCCAGCAGATCATTCTCTTCGAGACATATTTCCCTGTCCTTTGCCAGGAAGTCTCCTGTCTCACAGACCGGGCCGACAATATCCCAGGACTTTCGGTCTTGATCATGCTCGTGAACCGGGGTGACTTCCTGCCAGGCGCCATACAGTGCCGGGCGGATCAAATCGTTCATGGCAGCATCAATGACCGCAAAGTTCCTGTCTTCGTTCGACTTCAGGGTGTTTACGCGAGTGAGCAGCAACCCGGCGTTAGCCACGATAATACGGCCTGGCTCGAACAGCAGTGATTGTGGCCGCCCGCTCATGCTCTGCGTGATAGCTGCCGCAAAGGATTCTGTATCAAGGGGTTCTTCGTCCCGGTAGCGGACACCCAGACCGCCACCCAGATCCAGGTGATTGATTTCAATACCCTGGCTCTCCAGTTCATCGCAGAGTTCCAGTAGCTTCCTTAGCGCATCCAGAAAGGGTTCGAGTTCCGTAATTTGCGACCCGATGTGGCAGTCAATACCGACAATATCAAGCCATGGGTCCTTTGCCGCCTGCTGGTACATGGCAAGCGCCTCTGTCGCTGAGACTCCGAACTTGTTTTCTTTGAGACCGGTCGCGATATAAGGGTGGGTTTTTGGATCGACATCGGGATTGACCCGAACGGAAACCGGGGCCCGTAATTGCTTTGCCGCAGCGATTGAGGCGACCCGCTGCAGTTCGGATGCCGATTCTATATTGAGACAGCCAATACCACTCGTCAGCGCGTACTCAATTTCCCAGTTTTGCTTGCCGACGCCAGAAAAAACCACGCGACGGGCTTCACCGCCGGCTCTAAGCACACGCGTCAGTTCACCGCCAGAAACGATATCGAAACCGGCACCAAGTTCAGCTAACAGCTGCAGAATGGAGATGTTCGAGCAGGCCTTGACCGCATAGCAGACGGTGTGTGGATGCGTGGCGAACGCACTATCGAATGCCTCGTAAGCAGAACGGATTGCTGTTTCCGAGTATATATATGTGGGGGTGCCATGTTGTTCGGCAATCTCAGTGAGCGACACCTGCTCCATGTAGAGATCACCGTCGACGCGGTGCAACATGGTTATTTATCCTGCTCGCGGCGGTGCTGATCTTCTTCAGTAGTGGTGTCCATAGTTTCCTGACCCTCATCCGGTAGATAAAGGGGGCCCTTCTGACCGCACGCAGTCAGCAGAAAGAATGTAAATGTCATGGTCAGGAAACGCATGATCATCGAGTCAAAACCCAGGGAGCGTGCAGTATACTCTAAAATTTGGCGGAGCATCGACGTTGGACGACGCAACTTTTACCGAACTCGTGGATGGTGTATTCATGGAGATCGAAGACAGGATCGACGAACTGGATGCTGATATTGACGTTGATTCCTCGGGGGGCATCCTGAACCTTACGCTCGAAGACGACAGCAGCATCATTCTCAGTCGTCAGATCGGTAGTCATGAAATCTGGGTAGCGGCAAAGTCTGGTGGGTTTCATCTGCGCAATGTGGATGATGACTGGCAATGCGATGCCACCGGTGAAAATCTGAAGACACTGGTTGATCGGGTGTTTACCGAGCAGGCCGGTGAGGTGCTGTTTGGGTAATCCATGCCTGAACGGTCACCTTGGAGTTTCCGCCGATAGTGGCGGGTGTGCACTTGCCGCACCGGCATGAACCCTTCCCTGGGGCCTGACTTTCGGACGTCCTGTCCTCGAGTCTGCGTCAAGCACACACCCGCCAAGATCGGCTCGTGTGTCAGGAACGTATTCTATGACGGGAATTGCTAGCTGATTCTTTTTCTTGCCCTGGCGATCGCGTCAGTTACCTGCCCGGGCGCAGTGCCGCCGATATGATCTCTGGCTGACAATGATCCTTCAAGCGTAAGGACATCAAATACGTCTTGTTCGATCAGGTTGGATGCAGACGTCAACTGATCGAGAGGCAGTTCCGACAAATCGAGCCCGCTTTCAATACCCTGAGCCACCAGCTTGCCAACCACATCATGAGCATCGCGAAAGGGCAGACCCTTTTTCACCAGGTAGTCGGCGAGATCCGTGGCAGTCGCGTAACCTTTGAGAGTTGCTGCACGCATCGCGTCCCGTTGCGGCATGATGGCCGGAATCATATCGGCAAAGGCGGTTAGACAGCCAAGCACCGTATTGACGGTGTCAAAGAGCGGTTCCTTGTCTTCCTGATTGTCTTTGTTGTAGGCGAGGGGCTGACCCTTCATCAGTGTCAGCAGGCTCATCAGAGAACCGAATACGCGCCCGGTCTTGCCGCGTACCAGTTCCGGAACGTCGGGGTTCTTCTTCTGGGGCATGATTGATGAACCGGTACAGAAGCGGTCCGGCAGTTCGATAAATCCGAACTGGGGTGACGTCCACAGGATCATCTCTTCTGCCCAGCGTGACAGGTGCATCAGAAGTAAGCTGGCATCGGCGCAGAATTCAATGGCGAAGTCCCGATCACTGACAGCATCAAGTGAGTTCTCGCTAACGCTATCAAAGCCAAGCAGTTCGGCAGTCATCTGTCTGTCGATGGGATAAGTAGTGCCCGCCAGCGCAGCGGCGCCCAATGGTAGGGTGTTGACTCTTTTTCGGCAGTCAAGGAAGCGTGCATGGTCTCGCTCGATCATCTCAAACCACGCCATAAGATGGTGGGCGAAAGAAATCGGCTGTGCTACCTGCAGGTGTGTGAAACCCGGCATGATGGTTTCGGTCTCACCGGCTGCCAGATTGAGAATACCTTCTTGTGTTCGCCTGATACCGGTACAGACCTGATCGATCATATCGCGAAGATAAAGTCGGATATCGGTCGCTACCTGGTCGTTTCGAGACCTGCCCGTATGCAATTTTTTACCGACCTCGCCGATTCGATCCGTTAATGCTTTCTCCACATTCATGTGGATGTCTTCCAGCGCGACCGACCATTTGAACTGGTCGGTTCTGATCTCGTCTCCGATGACCTTCAGCCCTTCTCTGATCTGACCGAGTTCGTTATCCGTGAGAACACCCACAGAGGCAAGCATAGTGGCGTGCGCGATCGAGCCCTCTATGTCATAGAGAGCCAAAACCTGATCGAACTCAATGGAGGCGGTAAAGGATTCAACGAAAGCATCAGTTGCTTCCGTGAACCTGCCATCCCAGAGTTTGTCGTTTTTATCGGACAAAAGATGACTCACATGAATGGGAGCGGCGATTATAGCAGTATGGCATTGGTTAGTTGCTATAAGAGAATTGGAGACCACGGTGCTGGTTTCCTGATAACCTGCTTCTCAACAAACTAACGATATTGAATTGTCGCACCGAGTAGCCGCAATAGGCGGCACATTTCGACAGAAACCAGTTAGAGGCATAGTCCCCCGGTATGTCAGACTCCAAACCGACAAAACAAGAGACCGAACAGGCGGATTTCTTTCTGCCTGATCTTTGCCAGGCCCAGAGTATATTGTTCCTCGTGCTGATAGCGGAGCTGCTGGTATTGGTGCAGGTACTGTATGCGTCATCGTTTTTTGCCTTTGACTGGATTGCCCTGGGACTAACTTCGCTGTTTGTGCAGTGGCTGGTTCTCATTTCCGCGGCCCTTTTATGTAACATCCGACCTTGGTTGATGAAGATGAGCGTGGCGCGCGCGACTATTGTTGCCTATGTCCTCATCTTATTTATCACTTTGACCTTCAGTGTGATTGCGGAATTTCTACTCTATGGTTATGAGCTGACTACAAAAGGCTGGGGTAGAATTCTGCGAAATCTGGTGGTCGCGGTGATTATGACGGGCATCGCATTTCGATACTTTTTTCTCAGCCACCAGCTAAGAATCCAGGAGCAGGCAGAACTGACCTCAAGGATTCAGGCACTGCAGTCCAGAATACGCCCCCACTTCCTGTTTAATTCCATGAACATCATTGCCAGTCTGATCGCCATCGATCCGGATCTGGCAGAAGAAGTTGTCGAAGATCTGTCCGTGCTGTTCAGAGCAAGTCTGGACGAAGCGACCGGCGAGCCTGTGCGTCTCGATGAGGAAATTAGCCTCTGTGAGAAGTATCTCCACATCGAGTCATTGCGTCTGGATGATCGTCTCGAGGTGGAGTGGCAGGTTGACGTGGATACCACCGCCACCAGAATTCCCTTGTTGACCCTGCAGCCTTTGCTGGAAAACGCTGTCTATCATGGTATCCAGCCACTGCCTGAAGGCGGGCTAGTGACGGTAGGGCTAAAGTCCAGGGGGGATCTGGTCGAAATTACCATTACAAACCCGGTTTCGGACAAAGAACAACGACATGAACGCGGGAATCGCATGGCCCTTGAAAACATCCGCAATCGTATGTCCGCGGTATATGGGCCTGATGCCAGCCTGACCACAGAACAGACTGATCAGCACTTCGTCACCAGGCTTTTGTACCCAGGGACCTCCTGAATCTTCCTAATTCCACCTTTTTTTGCCAAAAGTGTGCACTACGTCGCAGTTTTCTTGCCGAAAACGAGTAATTTGAACCACATGGCGGAACTGCCGCTGGCAGAAATGCAGCAGGTAGGGAGTCGCCGGAGATGGTTTAGTGAGTTGGATGTTTTTCGTGAGAGAAACACGTACAGGGATACTAGAGAGGTAAATGCAGATGAGAGTCTTGGTCGTTGATGATGAGAAGCTCGCAAGGGAAAGACTGATCCGTATGGTAGATACCTTCGATGGGTACGAGGTTGCGGGAGTTGCTGACTCGGGTGAGGAAGCGGTTCGACAGGCAATCAAAGTTGAGCCCGATATCGTCCTGCTGGATATCAGGATGCCGGGAATGGATGGAATGGAGGCCGGGAAACAGCTATCGACTCTGGCTACGCCACCGGCCGTTATTTACTGTACCGCGTTCGGTGAACATGCGATTGAAGCCTTTGAGGTTAATGCGACGGCATATTTAATGAAACCGGTTAGACGCGAAGCCCTGAACGAGGCGCTTGGTAGTGCAGCGAGAGTGAACAAGGTTCAGATGGAAGCCATGCTTGGCAAAGATGAATTGCCTAAGGCGAGATCAAGGACGCATATCAGCGCCAAGACGCGACGTGGCATTGAGCTGATACCGCTGACTGAAGTAAAGTTTTTTCAGGCGGACCATAAATATGTGACTGTGCGCCATGAAGGCGGCGAAGTGCTGATTGATGACACTTTGCGTGATCTCGAGTGTGAATTTGGTGACAGGGTTGTTCGGATTCATCGAAACGCGCTGATCATGATGGACCACCTTGAGGGGCTTGAGCGGGACCCGTCTGGTCACTATCAGGTGAGGATGCGCGGCGTTGAGGAACGTCTGGATGTGAGTCGCCGCCATGTATCAGGACTACGCCGACTGGTGCAAAGCCTGTAATTAATAGCCCTTCAGTGAGGCAGGCGCGTTACCGGACTCAACAGTACCCCGGCCACGGTACTTTCTGGTGGCGCTAGTGGAATCCTGTGCCCTGTTGTAAAAACTTCGGTTGTCATTCGCTGCCAATCTTCTTAATGTTGCCTCAAATTCTGGTCGATCGTTCCATGAAAACATTACGTATTGCTACGCGTCAGAGTGCATTAGCGCTGTGGCAGGCCAATCATGTCAAAGGTTTGCTGGAGACACACCATCACGAACTGAATTGTGAGATCGTCGGCATGACGACAGAAGGAGACCGAAACAAGGTGTCGCCACTTAGCCAGATGGGTGGAAAGGGAGTTTTTGTCAAGGAGTTGGAGTCAGCTCTTCTCGAGGGTGGAGCCGATATTGCGGTTCATTCGATGAAAGATATGCCAGGCGAACTACCGGAAGGTCTCGAGATAGCCGCTATCGTCGAGCGTGCCAGTCCGAAAGATGCCTTTGTCGCCAATACTTTTGACAGCCTGGCGCATCTACCGAGTGGCGCCACAGTGGGGTCGAGCAGTCTAAGACGGGTGCTGCAGATTCGGGAGGCATATCCCAGCCTGGACTTCAGGGAGCTGCGCGGCAATGTCGATACAAGATTAAGAAAGCTCGATGAGGGTCAATACGATGCCATCATCCTCGCCGTTGCCGGACTTGAGAGACTCGGTCTTGGTGAACGCGTTACTTCTGAAGTGCCGACGGATGTTTGTATTCCGGCGGCGGGACAGGGCGCTGTTGGTATTGAGTGTCGGCAGGACGATGTATCAATCAGGGAACTGTTGGCATCTATCAATCATGAGGCGACTTCTGTTTGTGTCAGTGCTGAGCGTCGTGTCACCCTGGCCCTCGGTGCCACCTGCAATCTTCCAATCGCGGTTTTTGCCAATGTCACCGGTGCGGAGATAGAGATCAGTTCCTTCGTATCCAATCCAGCTGGAGACAGTGTAATTCGAGAACGTATCTCCGGGCCCGAAATCGAGTCAGGTCTGCTTGCGGCAGAACTGGGAGATCGCCTGCTTGGCCGCGGTGCTGATCGACTAATCGCGCAGTAGTTCATGGCAACGCCGGTACTGCTGACGCGACCCGAGGGTGAAAATGAGGAGATAGCCACCAGGCTGCGCCAAAGTGGCCTGAAAGTTATTCTGCGCCCCCTTTTAGAACTGTCAGAACGCCCCGCTACTTCTGAAGATAAAACCAAAGCCATGAATATCGACCTTCAGGATGCGGTCATATTTGTCAGCAAGAGTGCAGTAAGGTTTGCGATCCCATTGCTGGAAAGTTATTGGCCTCAGTGGCCTGTTGCGCCAGCATGGTTTGCCGTAGGCAGTGGAACTGCTGCTGCGCTGTCGACTTTTGATATCGGAGCACTTTATCCGGAAGTGGCCGGTAGTGAGGGACTGCTTGATTTGCCGCAATTTGCCGATGTCTTCGGGAAGAAAGTGCTGATCGTCCGGGGTGTTGGCGGTCGTCAATTACTGGCGGAGGAATTGGTCAGGCGAGGAGCTAGCGTAGCGTACTGGGAGGTATATGAGCGCAAGCAGCTGACCTATGAGAACTGGATGGATCTACCGGCGCAATCCATCGTGGTGGCGACCAGTGTCGAGGCGTTGGAAAGCCTGGCTCATCAGCTCGGTGATCAGGTAAGGGATCTGCGACTTGTGGTGGTCTCAAAGCGCATCGCAGATAAGGCCGATGGCTTCGCCAGTGTCACAATTGCCGGTGGAGCTTCTGATCAGGCTCTGTATGATGCGATTGTTGAACTGTCACAATAACTTCCGCTATGAGTGAAATCACAGACAAGCCCGCCGACGACAAACTGGACGAGGCTTTCGAGAAGTTGGAAAAGAACCAGGCGCAGCCATCGTCGAGTGGTTTTGGCGGCACGCTTGCTATATTCCTGTCCTTGATAGCAGTCGGTATCGCCACCTATCCTGCTTATGAACTCTATCGTCAGGGAGTGACGGAAAACGAAAACCCATTGCAGGGTGAAGTTGACAGATTGCGGCGGGACTATTCGAAAAGTCTGAGCCGGATCGATGGGTTGGAAGCACGTCTTGGAGAATCGGACGAGATCGCGACAACTGTTCGAGAGGAGATGGCGGCACTATCCGAGCACACCAACGCAGACCTTGAAATGTTGCGCCGCAGGGTAGGTACGAGCTCAGAAGACTGGCTTTTTGCCGAAGTAGAGTATCTGGTTCGAATGGCGAATCAGCGAGTGCTGATGGAGAAGGATTCAGCATCTGCTCTTAAACTGCTTTCCTCTGCCGACCGGATTGTCGGGGAAGCGGAAGGCTTGACCGCACACACGCTGAGACAGGCGTTGGCAGCCGATATAGCGGCATTGAAGGCCGTTGATTCACCAGATATCCAGGGTATCTACCTGGAGCTGTCTGCATTGATCGGGCAGGTCGATGGTTTGAAGAGAAGCCTGCCTAGTTTTACGGTAGAGGTGAGTGGAACAGAGACCGTCGCAGATGGTGGTTCTATCCTGGACCGCATCGCTGCCCAGGTCTCTGGTGCTGGTTCAAGACTGGGCCATCTTGTTGACTTCCGTCGGCGAGATGAAGAGATCAAACCGATACTACCGCCGGACCAGGCTTACTATGTGAGGCAGAATCTTGTACTGAAGCTGCAGATTGCGCAGATGGCGTTGCTGGAGTCAGAAGTAGAAGCATTCAGCGTTGCCGTGTCAGAAGCTCGCGCCTGGTTGAAGACCCACTTCGATACTGATGCCTCTTCTACGGCGATGGAAGAAGCGCTGACTCGTCTGGAGAAAACACCGGTCGGTCTTGAACTGCCTGATATTTCCGGTTCGCTCAATGCTGCGCGAGACATGCTTGCCGATTTTCACAGGAGTCCTTCCGATTGAACCGGTCACTTCTGCTTCTCCTGGTTATTGTCGTACTCGCTGGATACCTGGGTACACTCATTGCCAGGGATCCGGGATATGTCCTGATTGCCTACGGCGACTATTCCATGCAGACAAGCCTTTGGGTGATGCTCGGTATTGTTCTCGCCGGTAGCCTCTTGTTTTATGCCCTGCTTCGAATCACCGGCATTGTGCGCAAGGCGCCTGAAGCTTATCGGGGTTGGCGCGGGCATCAGCAAACTCAGCGAGCCAGCGATCTGACTATCAAGGGTATGCGACTGCTGGCAGAAGGAGAGTACCAGCGGGCCAGGAAGTTTCTGGACAGTGGTGCCCGTAACAATGAGGCAAAGGCAATAAACTACCTTGCGGCGGCGAGGGCCGCTGACGACATGGACGACCGTGAAGGTCGGGAGTCCTACCTGCGCCTTGCTGAGGAGACTGACAAAAGCCTGGCGAGGGCAAGATCTGTGGTTGCAGCTGAACTGGCGCTGGATCGAAATGAACCGGAAGTTGCCCTCCGGGTATTGAAGGATATCAAATCGAATCACTATATCTCGCAACTCAAAGCGCGGGCATTGCGTCAATCCTCGGACTGGAAGGAGATGCTTGCGGCGCTCCCAGATCTAAAAAAAACGGATACGACACTCGCACTCGATATTGAACGAGAAGCAGTTGAACTGGGTTTCACCTCCTCAGAGCTTGACGATGAAGCACGACACAATCTGTTTCGATCGATGTCGGTACCTCTGAAGAAGGATCCGGCATACATTGCTATGTATGTTTGGAGTCTCGAAGACAAGGACGTGGTGGAACCTGTACTCAGAACAGCCATAAAAAAAGCCTGGCAACCGGCACTCGTCGCACTCTACGGTGAACTTGGTGAAAATACGCAGCAGATGCGGCTGAAAGTCGCTGAAGGCTGGCAGAAGCAGCACAGTGCCGATGCGGCGCTGCAGTACTGCCTCGGCAGTATCTATGAGCAGGGGGGCGAGATGAGCCTTGCCCGTGAGTGCTACGCCCGTAGCGTGGAACTGGGGTCGCTACCGCAAGCCAGTCGTAAGCTGGGTGAACTGTTGGCGGCTGAGGGCCAGTATGAGCGGAGTGTTGAGCAGCTTAAGCTAGCGATGAAGGGCCAGAGTAAAGCGGCAGAGTAAACTGCCCTACTCTGACCCGCGGTGCTAACTGCGCTTCATCGATGAAAAGAATTCCTCATTGGTATCGGACTTCTTCATACGCTCCAGCAGGAACTCAATGGCTGCCAGGTCGTCCATCTCATGCAGGATCTTTCTCAGAATCCAGACTTTCTGCAATTCGTCCTCCGACATCAGCAGATCTTCTCGTCTTGTACCAGAACGTCTGATATTGATGGCAGGATAGACACGCTTCTCTGCGATCTTCCGTTCAAGGTGCAGTTCCATGTTGCCGGTACCCTTGAATTCCTCGTAAATAACCTCGTCCATTTTCGAGCCGGTGTCGATGAGACAGGTGGCGATGATCGTCAGACTACCGCCTTCCTCGATATTTCGGGCAGCGCCAAAGAAGCGCTTTGGACGCTCAAGTGCGTGCGCGTCGACACCACCGGTAAGCACTTTGCCTGAAGCAGGAATAACCGTGTTGTAGGCGCGGGCGAGGCGGGTGATGGAATCCAGGAGAATGATGACATTGGTCTTGTGCTCGACCAGGCGCTTGGCCTTTTCGATAACCATTTCACTCACCTGCACGTGCCGTGAAGGTGGCTCATCGAAGGTGCTGGCAACAACTTCGCCACGCACAGAACGCTGCATCTCTGTGACTTCTTCCGGTCGCTCGTCGATGAGTAGAACAATCAGATGACATTCCGGATTGTTGCGCACGATGGACTGGGCGATATTCTGCAGAATCAGCGTTTTACCGGCCTTTGGTGGCGAGACAATCAATCCCCGCTGTCCCTTGCCAATTGGGGAAGTCAGATCGATGATCCTGGAGGTCAGATCTTCTGTGCTGCCATTGCCAGCTTCCAGGGCCAATGCCTCGTCCGGGAAGAGCGGTGTTAGGTTTTCAAAGAGAATCTTATTCTTGCTTTCACCTGGGTCGGTGAAATTGATCTGATCAACTTTCAACAGAGCGAAGTAGCGTTCGCTGTCCTTTGGCGGACGAATCTTGCCGGAGACGGTATCACCGGTACGCAGATTAAATCGACGGATCTGACTGGGTGAAACGTAGATGTCGTCAGGACCAGCCAGGTAAGAAGAGTCCGGCGATCGTAGAAAGCCGAATCCGTCCTGGAGGATTTCCAGTGTGCCATCGCCATAGATGGCCTCGCCGCCTTTGGCGTGTTTACGTAGGACGCTGGCGATGATCTCCTGTTTTCGGGATCTGCCCAGGTTGTCCATGCCCATTTCGTGAGCGATTTCGAGCAGTTCTGGGATAGGTTTAGTTTTGAGGTCGGTTAAGTTCATAGATTCACTTGTGTTTTTGGGGAGAGCCCCGGTCGCGAGAACGCGTAGGTTGTCAGAGGTTTATTGGAAAAAGTTGTTCTGGTTAAAAATGATTTGTGGAATTAGTTACTGGGGAGAGCCGGATGAGATCAGTAGACACGGGGTCTGCCGCTATCTGGGGAAACAAAATGATATGTTTTGCTAACGATGTCAACTATTTTTTGTAGACGTCTACAAAACCAATTACCCCGAGCTGGTTTTTCAGGTCCCGTTGAGAGTGAGCCAGGTATTCACTGAAGGCTCTTTCGTAGACGTCCACTTGGCTGTTCATCCCCTGTTCGATCTTCAGTTCCCATTGCGAGTGAGCCAAGTATCGCTGAAGGCTCTCATCACAATCAGCTGAAGGCTCTCTTCGCAATCAGCTGAAGGCTCTCTTGCCACAAACAGCTGAAGGCTCTCGTCACAATCAGATGTTGGAGTCGAGGAAGGCGGTTAATTGTGACTTGGACAAGGCGCCAACCTTGGTAGCCTCAACAGCACCATTCTTGAATAACATCAGGGTTGGGATACCGCGAATTCCATACTTGGGTGGAGTTGCCTCATTCGCATCGATGTCCAATTTACAGACTTTCATCTTGCCATCGTACTCACTGGCGATTTCTTCCAGCACTGGCGCAATAACCTTACAGGGACCGCACCATTCCGCCCAATAGTCTACCAGGACGGGAATATCTGAATTCAGTACTTCGGACTCGAAGGAGTCGTCAGACACGTGCTCAATGTCTGTCATTCTTGCTTTCTCCGCTTTAAAAAATGGGATGATTCTGAGGACGTAATCCTAAGCTTTTTTATGGACGTCTACCAGACCATTCACCCCGAGTTGGTTCTTCAGGTCCCGTTGAGAGTGAGCCAAGTATTGCTGAAGGCTCTCTATAAGTAACGCTGAAGGCTCTTTTATGGACGTCTACCAGACCGTTCACCCCGTGTACGATCTTCGGGTCCCAGTTAGACTGAATCGGGCCCTCGTCGAGGGCTCATTGCATTTGTTCTGCAATCTGTTTCGCAAAATAGGTGAGGATGGCATCGGCGCCGGCACGTTTCATTGCGACCAGCGATTCTTCGATGACGGCTTCTGACAGCCAGCCGTTAGAGATTGCGGCATTCAACATGGCGTATTCGCCACTGACCTGATAGACCATGGTCGGCATTTGAAATGTATCCTTCACCCTTCTGACGATATCGAGGTAAGGCATACCAGGTTTGACCATCACCATATCAGCACCCTCTTCGATATCGAGTCTGACTTCGTGCAGTGCTTCGTCGGTGTTGGCAGGGTCCATCTGATAGGTCATCTTGTCGCCGCCGCCAAGGTTGCTGGCTGAGCCCACTGCGTCTCGAAAGGGGCCGTAAAAAGCGGAGGCGTATTTTGCCGAATAAGCCATGATCTTCACGTTGACGTGACCAGCCGCTTCGAGCGCCTGTCTGACGGCACCAATGCGGCCATCCATCATGTCGGAGGGAGCGACAATGTCGACGCCAGCATCGGCCTGAGATACGGCCTGCCGGACCAGTGTCTCGAGGGTGACATCATTATCGATGTAGCCGGTGTCGTCGAGAATGCCGTCCTGGCCATGACTGGTGTAGGGGTCAAGAGCTACGTCGGTCATCACACCAAGATTAGGGCAGGCGGCTTTGATCGCCCGCACCGTATTCTGGGTAAGGCCATTCGGATCAAAAGACGCTTCACCGTTCAGAGATTTGTTCTCCTGCGGAATGACCGGGAACAGTGCCATCAACGGTATGCCGAGGGATTCGATGTGCTTTGCCTCTTCAACCAGGAGATCGATGCTCATTCGCGCAACACCGGGCATGCTTGGCACAGCCTCTGTTCTGTTCTCTCCCTCATGGACAAAAACAGGGTAAATCAGGTCACTGACAGTGAGGTCGTTTTCCCTGACCAGGCGCCTGGCCCAGTCCTGGGTGCGTAGGCGGCGCATTCGGGTGGTGGGGAATTGTCGGTTTACTGCCATTCTCTAACCTCGAGCATTTGGTCCGGGAAGTTGACCCGCGAGACCCTAAAGGGTCTGAAGCAGATTGGCAATATGAAATGACAAAATGTCAGTTAGCCAGTAGACTCAAATGAAACTGACAATTTGTCATTCTTATGTCCGAACAACTGATTTCCCGTGTCGAGGGTACAACGCTATCCAGGCTGCGACGGGCAGCAAAGCTCTTATTCGTGGAGAGGGGCTACCATGAGACCCGTCCGCAGGATATTGCGCGAGAGGCCGGAGTAGCCAGTGGCACCTTCTACCTTCATTTTGCTGACAAGCAGCAGGCCTTTCTTGATTTTGCGGAGCAGGCCCAGAATGAATTGCTCTCAATGATGGGTGAGCGACTACGGTCGGTTGAGGGTCGGCGCGAACGCTGGCAGGTGACTTGTGCAGCACTGCTCGATTTCGGCGATGTAAATCCGGGCCTGCTTCAGGCAGCGTTTATCGATCCTGTTTTTATGGCGCCACAGGATGCGAATGCCTGGCAGGTGTATGACCGCTTGGGTCATATGGTGCGCTTAGCACTGGAGGAAGAACACACGGACTTCGACTGCGAACTGATCAGCCACGGTCTCTGTGGATTTCTGAGGCACGCCATGATTTATGCGGGCAGGAGGGATCTTGATCGAGAGAAGATGATCAGGGACCTGGGCAACTTTATCGAAAGAGGATTACGAGTCGGATGAGGGAAACTACGGACAAGCTGGTCTACAGCACCGAGGAGATTGAAGCTGAGCACGAATACGCGATTTCGCATGTCGAATTCGGACACAGGCTACATGGCGGGTTTGACATTGAGGGGCGGTATCTGAGCCCTCGTACGCGCAATCGGTGGTCCGCGATTAATGCCTGGCATAAACAACTCGAACGAAGAGGTGTACCGATTGTTGAGGCGACGACCAGCCTTTTAACAGAACCCAATTTCCCCAATGCGGAACAGCAGGTGTTTCTTCTAAGACATGGCATTGGGCAGTCCTTCTGGGATTCGCTGACGATAACGGGGCTGATTGAGGCGCGTGGCAAGGCGCTCGCGGAATTAGTCGCACCGGACTTTCAGTCGATCATTGATGACGATCTGTCTGGTACCGCACTGGGTCATATGAACAAGGGTCTGCTCAGATCCCATGGTTGGGATGAAGGCGGCGTTACGGGTTCGAATGTCGGGGGCCACGACGTTATGTGGTTTGCGGCGAGGGATCTGGTGTTTGGCCGGGACAGATA
>JABHYO010000124.1 GCA_018656865.1 Gammaproteobacteria bacterium
AGGGTAGCCAGGAGGGCCGCGAAGCACACCTTCCGGCATATCCCGAGGCCTCTAGACACCGCGACGAAGGTCTCACAGAATGGACGAAACTAGCCAGATATGTAACATGGTCCTAAATCGCCAGTGGAGCGGGTTATGGAACTTCTGATTACGGGTTGCGCCGGATTCCTTATCGTCCACCTGGGCATCTCAGGCACACCACTCCGGGCAATACTACAAAGCGCTATTGGGGAACAGGCGTATCTTGGCGTCTATTCGCTGCTTTCCTTCGCGACTTTCGCGCTCATGGTTTACGGATATGTCCAGGTCCATCACGCTGATTTCCTTTGGTACCCGACTCCGCTTGTCTTTACAGTAACCAAGGTTCTGCTGTTGATCTCTCTGGTCACGCTGGTGACGGGTACACTGACACCGAATCCGACCATGGTCATGGCCGAAGCGGCGCTCGACAATGGGGTCACCGGCATGCTCAAAGTAACGAGACATCCCGTTCAATGGGGCATCTTGCTGTTTGCTGTCGGTCATTTGATCGCTAACGGTGATGTTGCTTCGATTCTGTTTTTCGGCACCCTCGCGATACTGTCGTTTATTGGCATGTTCTCCATGGATGCCAGGCGCAGGAAGGAAACTGACCCTCGCTGGCAGGCATTTATGGAAAAAACCAGCATGCTGCCTTTTGCAGCCATCCTGTCCGGCAGGCAGAAATTTACCGCCGATGATATCAATTGGATGGGTTTGATCGCTGGTATCGGGCTCTATGCGGCAGCCTATTGGTTACATGACATGGTGTCAGGCGGTGTCAGTCTGTTTTAGATCGTCGTTTCCTGTCCCGGATATACCAGGCTGATTCCGGGTCGATATGCCAGATGAAGCGGATTAATAGTTCATATGAGAATATCGCTAAACTAAATTCCGCAGCCCGTGTAAAATGCGCCCTTTTTTTGCGGGATCACCATGTTCAAGATTCGTACCCTCAACAACATTTCCGAAACAGGACTCGCTCGACTGCCGGAGGAACACTATTCGATCAGTGGCGACGCTGAAGACCCCGACGCAATTCTGGTTCGCAGTCATCAGCTGACCTTGGAAGATGTCTCGTCATCACTGCGGGCGGTTGGGCGTGCCGGTGCCGGTGTCAACAATATCCCTGTTTCCGATTACACCGATAGGGGAGTTGTGGTTTTCAATACGCCGGGTGCCAATGCCAACGCCGTCAAGGAACTGGTGATGGTGGGTCTGCTCTTGTCCTGTCGGGGAATTATTCCTGGTATCGACTATGTGAATTCGCTGGAGTCCCATACAGACAAGGCAGAATTGAACAAGCTGGTTGAGGCCAGCAAAAAGCAGTACAAGGGTCGTGAACTCAAAGGCAAGACCCTGGGTGTGCTGGGTCTGGGTGCTATCGGGTCGATGGTTGCCGATATGGCGTTGCAGATGGAAATGGAAGTGGTTGGTTTCGATCCGGCATTGTCCGTTGAAGCCGCATGGCGCCTTTCGAGCCGCGTTCAGCGGATGGAGAATATGCAATCACTGTTCAGCAGGTCGGATATCGTCACTCTGCATGTACCAGCGCTGGATTCCACTCGTGGCATGATCAACGACGAAACCCTGGCACAATTCAGGGATGGCGCCGTGTTGTTGAACTTCTCCCGGGAGGAAATTGTCGACAAGGATGCCATTATCGCAGCACTCGATTCCGGCAAAATCTCACAGTACATCTCTGACTTTCCGACGCCGGGATTGATTGGTAAGCCAGGTGTTGTGTCGACACCCCACCTCGGCGCCAGTACAGAGGAGGCTGAAGAAAATTGTGCGGTAATGGTGGCTGATCAGGTCAGAGACTTTCTTGAGAATGGAAATATCAAGAATTCCGTCAATTTCCCAGCGTTGAGCCTGGAACGCACAGAAGGTTGCTTCAGGATTGCTCTTGCAAATCGTAATGTCCCTCGAATCCTGGGTAACGTGCTGTCGATTCTGGCAGACAGAAATCTCAATGTTGTCGATATGCTGAATAAAAGCCGCGAAGATGTCGCCTACAACATTATTGATATCGAGACAGTACCATCCGATGATCTTGTAGATGAGATTCTGAATATAGAAGGTGTTCTCAACGTACGCATCTTTGATGAGATTGAGGGATAGTAGATTTTCGGCCGTTGGCCGAAAATCTACGACCGAGGCCACTGTAGCGAAGCGAAGTGGCGAAAGGTCATGGCGGCCGTTGGCCGAAAATCTACGACCGAGGCCACTGTAGCGAAGCGAAGTGGCGAAAGGGCATGGAGATCCTAGGGCTGCGAGAGCTCCAGCCTGCAGACCGTGAAGCGTGATAGAGAAAGGTTCAGGCAGACCACGAAGCGGTTGAAGATCACGACGACTGCAATTTCGAATCTCTGATAAAGAACCTTGCGGGTGACAACATTACCTGTTGTTTCAGATCCAGCGCGGTCGGTTCCCCAAGAATCTTCGATATGACGTGCTCGGCACAGAGCCGGGCATGCGTCGCACCCCGTGACCCAAAAGCGGCCATGACGTAGAGCCCACGGTTGAAACTAGAAATGGCTGAAACGCGATTGACACCTGCCAGGTCATCCCAAACAGGCAGCTCGCCGACTATCGGTAACCTGTCCCTTGAGACCGCACGGATACCTGTGTAAGGCATAACCTCCTTTCCTTCCAATTCGACCATTTTCTTCGCAGTATTGACCAGATACCTTGTGTCTTCGGAGTCCACCGCCAGATCGTCCCGACGGGCGTAAGTGCCGCTGACAACGGATGTGCCGTTGTCAGTAGGGAAGATAGTGACATGACTGTTCACGATCCGTCGGATATCCCGGGTCGGTACAGTGACGGCCTGACCATGAATGGCCCGAACCTGAAGTTCTGGCTCCAGCAATGATCGACTAAACCCGGTGGCCAGGATCAGGTTATCAGCTGTATACGAACACTTGCCGGAAGCCTGCCACTTTTCTTCCTTACGGTTGAACGTCGTTATTGTATCCGTGGTGATCCTGGAACTTAGGCCATCTTTGAGTTTTTCGTAAGAAAGCCAGCCAGCCTGGCTAAAAACCGTAAGGCCATTGACCTGCGTTTCAACAAGTTCATCCGGAAAGAGTTTTGATATCTTCTGCAGGCGTTCGGCTTCTTCCTGTGTGCGTCCTCGCCAGACAAGGCCACTGCCATGAAAGCCTGGGGATGTCTGCATATACTGACAGGCTGTCAAAGAAAACCGGTATCGAATTTCCGGTCGCACAGCCAGGTGTGGCAGGACCGCCAGTTGAGGTATGGCGGAGGCGCCTGGCTCGCCGCTGTCGATTAGTGTGAACGGGAGCCCTCGCTTGTTCAGTGCTTCGGCACAGTATAGACCCGCCAGACCGGCACCAATGATGGCGATAGAGGTGTGACCGTGGTCGTTAGCCTGCCAGTCGCCTGGGCGTTTCCCGGTCAGCATTTCCCTTTTGTGGCTGAAGCCAGAGCGCTTTTCCGTGTCGAAACCAGCGGTGCTGAGCGCACGCCTGACATGGCCAGCAGCAGAGTAAGTCGCGATTCGAGCGCCAGGTTGTGAACGGGCAAACATTTTTCGAAAAAGCTGTGGCTGCCACATGGATTCGTTTTTAGCCGGTGAGAAACCGTCCAGATACCAGAAGTCGACCGATGCATCGAGATTGGCGAGACCGGTTTCGACGTCATCGAAGATGAGCAGCAGGCGAATATTCTCTGCCAGCCAGATGACATGCTGACCTCTTATGGGTGGAGGGTACTGATCTAGCAGCGCATCGGTAAACTTAAGGTTAAAAGATGATAGTTGCCTCGAAAGTGTGATTGGATCGACGGGATGCTTTTCAAAAGAGATCAGATTCAATCGGCAGTCAGTCGGTTTTTGAAGCCAGGCATCTGCGGTCAGCAGACAGTTTATGCCGAACCCGAAACCCAGTTCGCAGACAGTCACCTGCGTGTGTCTGCTGTCCTTGCCAACCAGCTCCAGCAGCGGTTCGACAAAAACATGCTGCTTTTCTTCGATCGCACCATCCCTGTTCCAGTAGATATCGTCGAAAGTCTGAGAGTGGGGCGCACCTTCCTGCCAATCAATATCGGCTGGTTTCAGTAGATACGTGTCATTCACGGGCCAGTGGAGATAGGTCTTGCAGGGTCTGTAATCCACTCGCTCCAAGAGCCAGGGAAAAGAGCGGGTTCATCGTAACCCGCAATCAGCAGGGCGAGAATGTTGTGTGTTGCGGTAACACCCGAGCCACAATAGCAGGCAATATCATCGTCCTGTTCTATGTCGAGCATCTCAAACTGATCTCGCAGAGCCATGGGTGACTTAAATCGCCCCTCAGAAATATTGTCGGTGAATGTGGCGCAGGTGGCGCCGGGAATATGTCCAGCGACAGGGTCGATGGGTTCCTTTTCGCCGCGGAATCTTTCAGGTTCCCGTGCATCTAGCAGCCGAATAGAATCGTTGGGAAGTTCTTCTGCATCACAGGTGCGGGTTGCAGGTGAACCTGCAATAAAGTTGCCGCGTGCCGGATTCACGATATTTCCGTCAGTGGAAAAGCCTGTGTTGAGCCAGGCATCCAGACCACCGTCCAGAACAAAGACAGCCTCGTGACCGAGCCAGCGAAGCAGCCACCACAATCTGGCAGCGAAGGCGCCAGAATTCTGATCATAGCAGGCGATGATTGAATCGTTGTGAACCCCCCAAATACGCAGTTGTTCAGCCAATGATTCTCGGTCAGGTAGTGGGTGCCTGCCTCCTTTTCCGGGTTCCGCGCTGAGATCGAGATTGAGATCGGCGTAGCGAGCATCGGGAATGTGGGCCTGCGTGTACTGATTTCGACCCATGTCCGGGTCCATAAGAGAAAAACGGCAGTCAAAGATGACCCAGTCCGATAGCGAGGCCAGTTCTTCTGCGGATATAAGGAGCCCCATGTCACCCTCCTGCCAGTTTAACGGTATAACCTTTCGTCTCGAGTACTTCCCGAATGCGATCGCGCTTATCACCCTGAATTAGAATATTGCTCTCCTCAATGGAGCCACCGACACCACATCGATTCTTGAGTTCTTTCGCTATGGCTTTTAGATCCGGGCCAGTAAGAGGAAGGCCGGTTATGATAGTCACAGGCTTGCCGTTACGTCCCTTAACCTGGCGCTGTAGACGGACAATGCCGTCGCCGGTTGGCTGGGTATCGTTACTGCACCGACAGTGGGGAACGGGTTCCCCGCATGCGCTGCAGTGGCGCCCCTGATCGGTTGAATAAACGGTCCCCTTGCGAGCCATGACTATCCTTCAGAGTAGATAAAAACGGATAGTACTGTTTCCTGCCGCGTCAGCATACAGAAGTGGACCATGTTGTAGAGGAACCGGTTTAGAACTTCCTGCAGATCTTCATCGGCAAGATCGAGCGATGACATCTCTAAAGATTCAGCCCAGGTTGATGCAACGCCTTCAATGTCGTCCTCCTCAATTTCTGCGAGGCGCTCGGTGATGGTGATGTCGAGTTTGAAGACATAGGGACCGTATGGTCCAAACTCCAGGACGAGCTGTTCAAGAGATTCCGCTTCGTCGAAAAATATCTTCATCAACTGAGCGTAAAGTTGCGCCCGCATCTCGGCATGCACACCCTCACAGGGCATGCAGGGGAAACCGTCGGAGGGATTCTCGTCCGGTTCGAGATCGAGAACCTGCTCTTCTATGCCGAGCAGCATGATGTCCCGGGAGCCCCCTAACATGGACGCGGACCGTTGCGTGCTGTGAAGCGACGTCTCACTTGCATATCAGGCAAGTTTGACTTCATCTGCTTGTGGACCCTTTTCGCTGGTAATGACGACGAACGAAACACGTTCACCTTCGTTGATTGCTTTTCGACCTGAACCGTCGATATTTCGAAAGTGGACGAAAATATCATCGCCCAGATCACGGGTGATGAAACCGTACCCCTTTCTGACATTGAACCATTTCACCGTGCCCAGCTCTCTGTCGGAGCTGGAAGTGGCGTTTCCTCTACTGGTGCTGGGAATTAGTCGGGCGATAAATGCTATAGCCACGAAGATCAACAACAGGCTGATTTCCGGTGTAGTGGCTGGAAGCTCTAGACCATCATCAAGGAAAAGTTTTGTGATCTCGTAACCGGTGAGGCCGAGGATGATGGCGATAATCAGGTTTTTTATAGTGGACATGGCTCAATAACGTGAAATAAGAAGCGCAACATCATACTTAAGCAGCCTGCAGGTCGCAAAGCGGCCGAAGGATGCCACCGAAAACCGCTGTAATTTGATACTTAAGCAGCCTGCAGGTCGCAAAGCGGCCGAAGGATGCCACCGAAAACAGTTGTAAATTGATACCTAAGGAGACTGCAGGTCGCAAAGCGGCCGTAGATCTGTTTATAAGTCATCCAGGATTGCGCGATACATGCTGACGGTATCATGAAGACCGTGCCAGAGCGCATCGGTGACAATGGCATGACCGATAGAGACCTCAAGCACGTTTGGCACTTGCCGGCAGAATTTCGCCAGATTTTCCTGGTTCAGGTCGTGGCCGGCATTGATACCGAGACCAAGGCTGACCGCATGTTCACCAGCGACAGCGAATGAGCTAAGGATCTCAGCACCCTCGCTACTGCCATAGTGATCAGCATAGGGACCGGTATAGAACTCTATTCTGTCGGTGCCCAGGTGGCTCGCCAACGTAAGCTGATCATGATCGGGATCCATGAAGCAGCTCACTCTGATTCTTTCAGTTTTGAGTTCATCGACCAGGGGTTTCAGTCGATTGGACTCGCTCGTGAGATTCCAACCATGATCGGAAGTCAGCTGGATCGGGTCGTCCGGCACCAGCGTGCACTGATCAGGCTTGACCGAGTGCACAAGCTCCATGAAACCGGGGTAACCGTTTTCTTCGGGGCCGGCATAGGGGTTACCTTCGATATTGAATTCAATATGGGCGTAGTTCGGCCCTGTCAGGAGCTCTGCCAGGTCATAGACGTCTGATGGTCGGACATGACGCATATCGGGTCTGGGGTGAACCGTAATACCATGGGCGCCCGCTTCGATGGCAGTTTTGGCGGCATCGACGACACTGGGGATGGTGGTGTCCCTGGAATTGCGAATCAGTGCAACCTTGTTGAGGTTGACCGAGAGCAGGGTCGTCACGACCAGCCACCGGTATTGCGTCGATGGTAGATTCGACGGCCAATCCAGAAGCCGAATAATAGCCCGATCAAAATGGTACCGGCACCACGAAGAAACCACTCCTGGGCGTTGTTGTCTAATAGAGATTCGTTGGCGTTAGCCAGCTCGTCGATCTGTGTTAGTAGTCCTGCCTGCTCTTCTTTCAGCTGTTTATTTTCCTCGTCAATGGCAATAACGTCAGCAGCCAACGATGTAATGTCTTCAAGCTCTTTTGAAAGAGCCTCATTTTGTCCTGTCAGTTCTTCTGTCGCGGCTGACATCTGATCGCTGGATTCATTGGTCTCACGTAACTGCCGCAGAGTCTGTTGGTGCCGGGTTTCGAGTTCCTCGAACTGACTGGTGACCGAGTCGAGGCGGTCGCCCGCAATGGGCTCGTCAACCAGATACTGGGTCTGCAGCCAACCTTCAAGATTGTCATCGACTCTGACGCGTGAATACCCCGTTTCATCGTTGACATCGAGACGTTCGAGTTTCGTACCGCTCTTGAGGCCGCGATGGAGGATGCGGTGTTCCGTTGATTGGCCACCCCTGAGAGGTACGTAGAGAGTGTCGCGAATATAAACGGTGTCGGCAGCCACCAGAGTTGTCACCAAGCACAACCCCAGGCACAAGCTCAGGAGGACCAGAGATTGCTTGATCATCTCAGGGCAGAACCTGTTTGACTGGCTTGACAGCGACGGTGGCATAGACGCCTGCTTCGACGTATGGGTCGGCGCTTGCCCAGATCTCTGCATTCTCCAGGCTATCGAATTCGGCAATAATCAGGCTGCCTGTGAAACCGGCGTCACCTGGATTTTCGTCATCTATGGCAGGATGTGGACCGGCGAAAACGATACGCCCGGCGTCCTGCAGCTTGCCGAGACGCTCCAGATGAGCGGGTCGTGCCGCGAGACGTTTCTCGAGGCTATTGGGGATATCTTCCGCGATAATGGCGTACAGCATGAATTATCTCGTTCTTGTTATTTATTCGGCTGAATTGGTCGCTTCTTCTTCACTTTCTTGAATATACCCGCCACGAAACAGATAGGTCATGGTAATAATCATGTAGAACAGTGTGATGCAGGTGCCACCGACCAGTTTATAGGTTACCCAGAAGTCAGTGCTGTAGTTGTAAGCAACAAATATGTTTAATGCGCCAGCACAAAAAAAGCCGAGTGACCAACCCAGGTTGAGGTTTCGCCAGACATGATCCGGCAATACCAGGTGCTCGGAAAGCATTTTCTTCAAAAGGTTATCGCGCATCAGGTACTGACTGCCAAGCAGGGCGACACTGAACAACCAGTTGACGACCGTCGGTTTCCACTTGATGTAAATCTCGTTCTGAAAAGTTAACGTTGCTGCACCCGCCAGCATAACCACGCAGAAGACGATCAGAGTGCGCCTGCTGACTTCTCTGTCGACACCGTATTCGTAACCGACCTGCACACAGACACCTGCCATGAGTACGGCTGTGGCGAGAT
>JABHYO010000189.1 GCA_018656865.1 Gammaproteobacteria bacterium
GGCTTGTATCTGGTGACCACGGCTATAGCAATTACACTGGCGCTCACCGTCGCAAATATTGTAAATCCCGGGCTCGGCATGGCCCTTGAAACAGAGACAACCTTCGTTGCAAAGGAAAGCCCACCGCTAAAGGAAGTCATCATAGCGCTGGTGCCGACCAATCCGGTCAAGGCCATGGCAGAAGGCAATATGCTGCAGGTGATCGTCTTTGCCATTCTACTGGGCGTCGCGATTGCCAAGAGTGGACCGAGCGGTGAGCGTATCAGGGAGAGCCTGACTGACTGGAACGATGTCATCATGCGTCTCATTATGATGCTGATGCTGATTGCACCAGCAGGCGTCTTCTGCCTCATGCTCTCTCTTTTCGCGAATATGGGCTTTTCGGCTATCGCAGACCTGATCAGATATTTTCTCACTGTCGCCGGTGTTCTGGTGCTACATTTTCTGCTGACCTACTCGCTCATGGTGCGGTTCATCGCCAACCTGAATCCCATCACCTTCTATCGGGATTTCTTGCCTGTGATGGCCTATGCCTTTTCTACCAGCTCTAGCAATGCGACCTTACCGATCACACTTGAGACCGTGGAGCATCGTCTTGGTGTCAAGAACGAAGTAGCCTCCTTCACCGTTCCTCTGGGCGCCACTATTAACATGGACGGCACCGCAATCATGCAGGGTGTCGCAACGGTATTTATTGCTCAGGCTTACAACATCGATATCCCCATGACCGGCTACCTCATGGTTGTGCTGACGGCGACACTGGCATCTATCGGCACAGCAGGCGTACCCGGTGTCGGACTGATTACGCTCGCGCTAGTGCTGCAGCAGGTTGGGCTGCCGGTTGAAGGTATCGCGCTGATCATTGGTGTTGATCGTCTCCTCGACATGATGCGAACCGCGGTCAATGTCTCAGGCGACGCGGCGGTTGCTACTATTGTTGCCAAGAGCGAAGGCAAGTTTGATATGGAAGTCTTCAGGCGGAATGAAGGTCACCCGCAGGAAAGCACTGACCCTGAGAAGCCTGTTTAGCCACCAGGTCATTTCGAGCGAAGCTGTGAAGCAGCGTAGTCGAGAAATCTCGAGATCCTCTTGCGTGTCATACTGAGCAAAGCGAAGTATCTCGACGAGATCCTCCACCTTGGGTTCAGAATGACCAGCCGATTGCTGGTCAGACCTGCCCGATCCTCTCCGGATCCTTGATCCATCGTCTAACTAAAAGATCTGCCTTGTTGCGTTGCTTCGTCATTAGTTCCAAGGAAACTTTTCTGACGTCAGGAAGCATGGTCTGATCCCGGAGCAGGTCAGCGATTCGAAACTGCAGGGCGCCTGACTGCCGCACCCCCAGTAGTTCGCCGGGCCCTCTGATTTCCAGATCTCTTTCGGCGATGTAGAACCCATCATTGCTCTCCCGCATCACCTCCAGGCGATCCCGACTTTGGGTTCCCAGGGGTTTTTTATACATGAGTACGCAGTGGGACTCGGTACTGCCCCGACCTACCCTACCCCTCAGTTGATGCAATTGGGCCAGGCCCAGTCGTTCAGAGTTCTCGATGATCATCAGACTGGCATTCGAAACATCGACACCGACCTCGATCACCGTGGTCGCGACCAGAAGATCGATGTTACCCACCTTGAATTCATTCATGACGGTCGCCTTAGCAGCAGAATTCATTCTGCCGTGGACAAGACCAATACGGGCATCTGGCAGCAGGCTGGTCAATTCATCTGCCGTTACTTCGGCTGCCTGGCACTGCAGAGCTTCCGATTCCTCGATTAAAGTGCATACCCAGTAGGCCTGTCGTCCTTCCTGCACTGCATCCGCAACCCGGTTGATTACTGCTTCCCGTTTTTCGTCCGACATGACCGTTGTGGTTACTGGTTTGCGTCCGGGCGGAAGCTCATCAATGACAGACACGTCCATATCCGCATAAACACTCATCGACAAAGTTCTCGGAATTGGTGTGGCAGTCATGACTAACTGGTGTGGTGAATGATCGCCGGTGACCCCTTTTTCCCTCAGGGCCAGCCGCTGGTGCACACCGAAACGATGTTGTTCGTCGACGACGACCAGGCCGAGTTGTTTGAACTCAACGTCTTTTTGGAAGAGCGCATGGGTTCCGATGACCACCGTAGCGTCGCCTATCCTGACTCTTTCCAGTTCTTCAAGTCGTCGGTTACCGGTAACGCGACCAGATAGCCAGGCGGTTTTGATACCGATTGGATTCAACCAGTTGGAGATATTGACGAAGTGCTGCTCTGCGAGCAATTCCGTTGGTGCCATGATGGCGGTCTGCAGATTGTTTTCGGCCGCATGTGCAGCGGCGAGTGCGGCAACAACCGTTTTACCCGACCCCACATCTCCCTGAATTAGTCGGAGGGCTGGTTGCGCCTTCATAAGATCGTCGGTAACTTCGCCTGCCACCCTTTGCTGGGCACGAGTCAGGTTGAAGCCAAGTGAAGACATCAGTTGCTGGTAGATGGTGCCTGGTGGTTGAAAACCAGTGGCCATCTGTTTCTGGATCTCGGCTCTGACTATTCTAAGACTGATCTGATGCGCCGTCAGTTCTTCGAAGGCGAGTCTTGACTGGGCAGGATGGACACCCGCCATGAGAAGATCGGTATTGGCATGGGGTGGTGGGCTGTGCAGGTAGTTGATAGCGTCATTGATATTGTATTTAGAAGCGACGCTCAACAGTTCCTCTAGAGGGTTACCATCCAGTTTTTCCAGGACCTGTACGACCAGCGCGCGATAGCGGGTCTGGCTAATCCCTTCCGTAGCCGGATAAATGGGGGTCAGCGCCTCTTCCATCGCGGCTGCCGAATCAAGCCTGGTGTACTCTGGATGATAGATTTCGGGGCCCGAGGCCCCATTTCTGATTTCCCCGAAACAGCGGATGCGACCGGCATTTTTCAAATTGTGATGCTGTGCCTTGGAAAAGTGATAGAAGCGCAGACCGATTCGTCCTGTACTGTCCTCGAGGTAGGCCAGAAGACTGCGTCGCCGTCCGTAGGCGACATCGCAGGTGATGATTTCACCTTCCAGTACACAACTGTCACCTGTCCTGACTGCACCGATGGGTGTGACTCGAGTCCGGTCCTCATAGCGAAATGGCAGGTGGAAGAGTATGTCCTGCAGAGATTCAATACCCAGACGACTAAGCTTGTTACTGAGTGCGGTTCCGACGCCTTTCAAAGTGGTAACGCCGGTTTCTGGTAACCCGTCCATCATCAGGCAGTTGTTTTCTGTCCAAAAAACACCGTCTCCATGGCGCGCTACTCCATTCTGGCGATAGCGTCGATTTCGACTTTTGCGCCTTTGGGCAAGGCAGCGACCTGAACGGCAGCCCGGGCAGGAAAGGGTTCAGCGAGCCGCTGCGCCATGATCTCGTTAACCTGGGGAAAGTCAGTCAGGTCGGTCAGGTAGACAGTGAACTTGACTACATCAGCCAGCGAAGCACCGGCGGCATGCAGCACAGCTGAAAGGTTGTCGAACACCTGATTGATTTGATCGTCAACATCTTCACTGATGAGATCCATTGTCTCGGCTACCAGTGGAATCTGACCGCTGAGGTAGATGGTCCTGCCTTCCTGAATCGCCTGTGAGTAGGTGCCGATGGCAGCAGGCGCTTCCGTGGTGAATATAACTTTCTTCAACTTCTGACCCTGATGATCTTGTTGATACCCTTGATCGTACGAATCCTCTTGATGACATTGGCCAGATGCACCCTGTCGCGGACCGAGACAACGATATTAACGATTCCCAGCCGGGCGTCCTTTTCCAGTAGGTTGATGCGCTCGATGTTGGCGTTGGCATCGGTCACGGTTGATGCGATGACGGCGATCATACCTCGATCATGCTCGAGTTCGACTCGGAGTTCCACTGAGAACTCCTGCTCGACATTGGCATCCCATCGAACTTGCATCAACTCCTGGGGCTTCTCCCTGAGTTCTGCCATGTTTCGGCAGCTATCCGTGTGAATAACAATGCCCCTTCCGGCCGATACATGACCGATTATGGGGTCGCCGGGTATTGGATGGCAGCAGCGCGCATAGGTGACGACAAGTCCCTCGGTTCCCTTGATGGCAAGAGGGCCGTCCTGGGTGAAATCCAGCTCTTCTGTCTGGCTGAGTAACCGGCGGACGATAACGCCAGCCATCTGATTGCCGAGGCCGATCTCGACCAGAAGATCATCAAGGTTGTCGATTTTTCTTTCGGCAAGCAGCATATCCAAGGCTGCCGGATCCAGGTCGTCGATACTGATATCGTGAGTTTCTAGGGCTCGCTCGAGGAGTCTCCTGCCAAGTTCGGAAGATTCGTTGCGTTGCTGATGCTTGAGCGCCTGCCGAATGCTGCTTCGTGCTTTACCGGTAATGACGAAGCCGAGCCAGGCAGGGTTAGGCTGAGCCCCGGGCGCACGGATAATTTCAACGGTCTGTCCAGACTCCAAAATCGCGGATAACGGCGCCAGTCTTCGATCAATTCTGCATGCTACACAATTGTTGCCGATGTCCGTGTGGACAGCATAGGCAAAATCGACTGGTGTTGCGCCCTGCGGTAGATCGAAAATTTCTCCTACGGGCGAAAACACGTAAACCTCATCGGGGAAGAGATCGACCTTGACGTGCTCAATGAACTCAAGGGAATTACCGGTGCTCTGCTGAATTTCGAGCAATCCCTTCATCCACTCTCGGGCACGTTCGTGAGAGCCACCAATGGACTCTTCGTTGGATTTGTACAGGTAATGACCAGCGATTCCGTTGTTGGCAACCGTTTCCATTTCGTTGGTTCGGATCTGGATTTCGATGGGGATACCGTGCATGCCGAACAGCGTTGTGTGCAGGGACTGGTAGCCGTTGGCCTTCGGGATAGCGATGTAATCCTTGAATCGACCTGCCACAGGCTTGTAGAGATTGTGCACGGCGCCCAGGGAGCGGTAGCAGCCGTCGACCGAATCTACAATTATCCTGAAAGCATAAACATCCATGATTTCGGCAAAGGATTTACGTTTGCTCCGCATTTTGTCGTAGATACTGTAGAGATGCTTTTCCCGACCGAAGACTTCTGCGTTGATCCCCTCTCGTTCCAGGCAGGTAGCGATGGATTCTTGTATATTGCTGACAATCTCGGTTCGATTGCCCCTTGCTCGCCTGACCGCTTTTTCGATCATGGAAGATCGAAGTGGATACAGCGCTCTGAAACCGAGCTCCTCGAATTCGACCCGAATAGTATTCATACCAAGTCGTAGAGCAATAGGTGCGTATATTTCGAGCGTTTCCCTGGCGATACGGCGACGCTTTTCCGATGACAGGTGACCCAGAGTTCGCATGTTGTGTAGCCGGTCGGCCAGTTTTACCAGGATGACGCGAATATCTTTGGCCATCGCCAGCGTCATTTTCTGGAAATTTTCTGCCTGGGCTTCTGCCCGGGATTCAAACATTACCTTTAGCTTGCTGACGCCATCCACCAGCTCTGCGACCTGCTCATCGAACTCTTGACCCAGTGTGTGCTTGGGTACACCGGTGTCTTCGATGACATCGTGGAGCAGTGCCGCCATCAGGCATTGATGGTCCATGTGCATGTCCGAGAGGATGTGCGCGACAGCGAGCGGATGGGTTATGTAAGGTTCGCCGGATTTTCGTTTTTGCCCCTCGTGGGCGTCACTGGCGAAATGATAGGCCTTTACGACCTGGTCAATCTGATTAGGATCAAGATAGGTGCCAAGTTCTTCGGCAAATGAATCGATGGTCAACATCGGGCGAATCCAGGTTGCAGGATTCGCCGATAAGGGAAGCAGGCCTGCGTTTGTGCCTGCCCCGGTGGATCTTCCTTTGGTTTAAAGGTTGTTGAACTCTTGTTCGTGCTGTTCAAGTCCGTCCTGTACCGCGCTAAGTGCCAGCGCTTCGGTCTCCTCCTGGGTCGGCTCATGCAGAATTGACGCATCGACGAAACCTTCTGCAATCTCGCGCAGGGCGAGTACCGTTGGCTTGTCGTTCTCGACAGGAACGAGAGGGTCCTTGCCCTCAGTTGCTAGCTGTCGTGCACGTTTGCTGGAAACCATCACCAGTTCAAAGCGGTTATCTACGTTTTCCAAGCAATCTTCTACAGTCACTCGTGCCATGTGTCACTCCAGTAATTCTGTGGCAACTGCCTGGAATCAGACAGTGCGGTCCCTCATCGGGCCGCGAATTTTAGCCACATTGATGACATTTAACAATATTACAGCGTGTTTTGTGGCAATAAATCACAAATGAGTGAATTCAGAGCTGGCAGGCGCTTAGCTCTAGTCAATTGATTGCCCTCGCCAGAAACAATGTCCTGTAACTCGGAAAGAGCCTCATCGAACTCATCATTGACAATGAGGTAGTCGAATTCTTCGAAGTGGGAGAGTTCCTCGAAGGCCGCTGCCATTCTTTTCTCGACGGTCTCATCATCGTCCTGGGCACGACTCTCAAGACGACTGCGAAGCGAATCAAGCGATGGCGGGAAAATGAAGATCGTCTTCGTGTCGGGAATTCTCTGACTGATCTGTGCTGCACCCTGCCAGTCAATTTCCAAGATCAGATGTTTACCGCTGTCCAGTACCTCGTTGGCGGCGTGAATGCTGGTGCCGTAGAGATGCTCGAATACGTGAGCCCATTCGATGAACTCGCCGGCATCCACCATGGAACGAAAGGCGGTATCCTCAATGAAGTGGTAGTTGATGCCGTCTTCTTCGCCGTCGCGCTGCCTGCGGGTGGTGTGGGAAATACAGACACCGACGGTGGAGTCGGATTCAATCAGCGCCCTGACCAGGCTGGTCTTGCCGGCGCCGGATGGGGCCGAAACGACAAACAGCGTACCTGAGTGTATCGCCTCGCTCATTCGATGTTCTGAACCTGTTCCCGCATCTGTTCGATCAGAACCTTGAGATCTACCGCATGCAGTGTAGTTTCGCTGCTCTGGGCCTTCGAGGACAGCGTATTGGCCTCTCGATTCAGTTCCTGCATCAGAAAATCCAGCCGCCTGCCGACTGGCTCAATCGAATCGAGGCTTCGCCTGACTTCAGCAATGTGGGTATCGAGACGATCCAGTTCTTCCATGACATCAAGCTTCTGTGTCTGGATCACCAGTTCCTGTTCGAGGCGGCCTGGATCAACCTCGATATCGAGATCATCAAGGCGCTTCTTCAGTCGTTCCTGTTGGGCGAGTGCCACCGTAGGTGCAGTGTCACGAAGCTCATTGATCGTCGATTCAGCATCAGCCAGCCTGGTGGCGATAAGCGCAGAAAGTTCCGCGCCTTCGCGCTCGCGCATGTCGACCAGCTGGGACAGGGCTTCATCGAAGGCTTTTTGAATATCCGTCGTCAGGTTGTCGGTGTCTTCGACGGGTGTCAGGACATCTGGCCAACGCATCAGGCTGAGCAGATCCCCCTTATCCTTGAGACCGGAGAGTTCCCCGACCTGCTCAATCGCCGATGTCAGTTGCTTAATCAGGTCCTTGTTGACTGAGAGCGAGGTGTTCAGCGTCTCGGATTTGATTTTCAGTACGCATTCGAGTTTTCCCCTTTGCACGGAAGTCTTGAAGGCATTCCTTAGGGTTGATTCCAGGTGGCGTAAATTTTCCTGCATGCGAAAACTCACATCCAGGTAGCGATGATTTACCGAGCGGATCTCCCAAACGGCCGCACCATTTTCCGCCCGGGCGAAGGCCGTCATACTTCTTGTCATTTGGACCCAAGCTCCCGGGTAAGTTAAGCGATGGACAAGTATAATGGAGTTTTTTCGAATCGGAGTAGTAATGAGCGCAAAACGCTTAGTTGATCGTGAGCCGAACCAGATGCGTGAGGTTACGATTGAAAGAAATGTCATTAAACATGCTGAAGGTTCCGTCCTTATTTCCATGGGCGATACCAAAGTGATTTGCACGGCGTCAGTGGAGGGAGGTGTGCCACGTTTTCTCCGTGGCTCAGGTCAGGGCTGGATCACGTCTGAGTACGGGATGCTTCCGAGATCAACCAATACCCGTATGGATCGTGAAGCAGCAAAGGGTAAACAGGGCGGTCGTACCGTGGAGATTCAGCGACTTATCGGACGTTCCCTACGGGCCGCTGTCGATATGACTCGGTTGGGAGAAGTCACGGTTCGGATCGACTGCGATGTGATCCAGGCGGATGGCGGTACAAGGACTGCATCAATTACCGGAGCCTGTGTGGCGATGCTGGATGCAGTCAGAAATCTGGAGATTGACGTCAGGCCGGAAACCCAGCTTGTTTCGGCGGTGTCGGTCGGTATTGTCGGGGGTGTACCGGTTTTGGATCTTGAATATGTGGAGGATTCGAAGGCGGACACTGATATGAATGTGGTCATGACAGAAGACGGTAGGTTTATCGAACTTCAGGGAACAGCTGAGGATGAACCTTTTGACCGGGATGAACTAAATGAAATGTTAAAACTGGCCGAAAAGGGAGCAATGGAGCTGCAGGATATGCAGCGAAGGGCTCTGGAGGTAACTTGATGCTGGCTGATTACAAGAACGAATTTATCGATTTTGCCATCGATCAGGGTGTCTTAGATTTCGGTGAGTTTGAACTGAAATCGGGAAGGTTGAGTCCTTATTTTTTCAATGCGGGCCAGTTCAAAACAGGTCGTGCCCTGAAGAAACTGGGTGAATACTACTCAAAGGCCCTGATTGCCAGCGGTATAGGTGTCGACTGTCTGTTCGGCCCTGCATACAAAGGCATTCCACTGGTAGCCGCGACCGCCATAGCAATGGCTAGTTGCCATCAAATTGATGTACCCTATGTATTCAACCGCAAGGAAGCGAAAGATCACGGTGAGGGTGGATCGCTGGTTGGTGCTGAGCTTAAAGGTGATGTTGTTATCGTCGATGACGTTATCACCGCTGGAACCGCGATCCGGGAAGTGATGTCTATTATCGAAGGATCGAAGGCGCGAGCCGTTGGTGTGATGGTTGCGATCGACCGACAGGAGCGTGGTAAAGGGCATATATCGGCCATTCAGGAGGTCGAAAAGGAGTATGGTCTTTCAGTGATCAGCGTGGTTAATTTAGACGACATCGTCCAGTACCTGGATGAAAAAGGCTCGTATGAACAAGAGCTTAACGCAATAGGTTCCTATCGTAGTGAGTTTGGAATAGCATCGGCATGATGAAATTCTGGCTACGCTACCTATCATGTATTTTCGGCCTGGTCATGCTGAGCCAGTCGAATACAGTAGCGGCTGAGCTTTATCGTTATAAGAATGAAGATGGTGTTACCGTGCTCGACAGTCATGTGCCTGCCCGCTATGTCAAAAACGGTTATGCCATGCTCAGTCTTGACGGACGTGTTCTGGAGGTGGTGCCAAGGGCTCTTACCGAAAAAGAAATCCGGGAACGAGACCGCAGGCTTGCAGAAGAAGAACGCACTGCCCGAGACAAGCGTGAACGCGAAATTGCCGATCAGAATTTACTCAGGCTTTATAGCACACCGAGTGACGTCATTCGTGCCAGGGACGCAAAGATTGCCAGTATCGATGGCATGATTAATACTCAGGAAGGCAACATCCAGCGTCTGGAAAATCAGAAACGCCAGCAGGAGTCAGCGCTCGCCGATATCGAGCGATCCGGGGGTGTCATAGGCAAAGACAGGCTGGCTCGTATTCGTAATATCGAAAACCGCATCGCACAGATTCAGTCTGAAATTGAAAAGAAGCAGGAAGAAAAACAAGGTCTCGTTACTTCCTACGCAGCCGATCTCAGGCGGGTCAAGGAACTCTATCGAAAGTAGCGTTGTCTGCCTGGAATAGACCCTTCCTTACCACATCCCATTGAACTTCCCATTCCGTTGTTGGCATTCTGCTGAAATCGCTGCGGACGTACTGGCTGATTCGACCTTCCACAATTGAAAGCATCAGGTTGGCAGCGACGGTCGGGTCGTTGCCGAATTCGGGCTCACCCCGCATCGGCATCTCTCTCAGAATTTGACGCAACTGAGTTTCGATACGATCGAATAGCTGGGTGACTCGCTGGCGCAGGCGGTCGGTCTCCCCTGCCAACGGATCTCCAGTGAGGATCCGAGTAATACCAGGATTGCGTTCACAGAAGGTCAGAACAAGGCGCAGGACCTTTTCACAGCGAATCTCGGCACTACTGGCCTCAGTGAGGATCTGGGAGATGCGACTGAACAGTGCGTTCTCGATGAACTCGATGAGCGCATCGAACATCTTTGCCTTGCTGGGAAAGTGCCTGTAAAGAGCCGCTTCGGAAACACCGACATGTTTTCCCAGACCAGCAGTCGTAATCCGCCCCCCGGGGCTCTGTTCTAGAATGGTGGCTAGAGACTGGAGGATCTGTTCCTTTCTTGAGGGTTTGCGGCCGGTGTCCTGGTTGGATTCGTTCATATCAACACTGTCGGTCATGAATCAGTCTCCTGGCCGCGGTTGGTGATCAGGGTGCCAACACCTTCATCGGTGAGAACCTCAAGCAGAACAGCATGGGCAACTCGACCATCAATAATGTGAGCACTGGTAACGCCGTTCTTGACAGCTTTCAGGGCACAGTCAATCTTCGGCAACATTCCACCGGTAATGGTGCCGTCGTCGATCAGGCGATCGACTTCCTTTGAGCTGAGACCGGTCAGGAGGTTGTCCTCCTTGTCTTTCAGTCCGTCGATATTGGTTAGCAGAATTAGCTTTTCAGCACCAAGTTCTTCCGCCAGCTTGCCGGCAACCAGATCCGCGTTGATGTTGTAGGTTTCGTTGTCATCACCGACACCAATAGGTGCGATCACCGGAATGATGTCGCTCCCGGTTAGCAGATCGATCACCACCCGGTTAATGCCCACTACTTCGCCAACGTGACCGATGTCGATGATCTCCGGTGTCTGTACTTCTGGACCTCCGCGTTCTATCAGCATCTTTCGTGCGCGAATCAGCATCGCGTCCTTGCCGGTGAGACCCACAGCCTGACCACCGCACTGGTTAATGAGATTGACGATGTCCTGGTTAACAGCGCCGCCCAGTACCATCTGGACAACGTCCATGGTGCGGCTGTCGGTTACTCGCATCCCATCGACAAATTTTGACTCAATACCGAGTTCTTCCAGAAGCGACCCGATCTGGGGACCGCCTCCGTGTACGACAACCGGATTAATGCCCACCAGTTTCATCAGTACGATGTCTCTGGCGAACCCATATTTGAGCTCATCTTCAGTCATCGCATTGCCACCATATTTGATGACGATGGTCTTGCCTGTAAAACGCTGAATATATGGCAGCGCCTCGGTCAGTACCTTGGCAATGTTGAGCGCGGAATCTTTAGTAGTAGTCATGACAATAATCGCCTAGGCGAAGTCCAGGTCTTTCCTGACCTCCTGTAACAGTTCTTTAAAGGCGCCCTTGATATCTTCTAGTGCCTCATTGTTGTCGGCTTCGAACCTGAGAGTGATGGCAGGTTCGGTGTTTGATACCCGGACGAGTCCCCAGCCATCAGAAAAGTCGACTCTTAGACCATCAATGGTCGTTGTCGTTGCATCCTCAAAGTCTGCTGCCTGTATCAGTGACTGAACCAGATCAAATTTGTCCTCATCGTCGACGCCGATATGAATTTCCGGAGTAGTGATGCTGTTGGGAAATTCCTTAAGCAGATCCGATAGAGAATCTTCCTGGGAACCGACAATTTCCAGCAGACGTGCCGCAGAGTAGAGTCCATCATCGAATCCGAACCATCTCTCCGAAAAACAGATGTGTCCGGAAAGTTCTCCGCCAAGCATGGCACCGGTTTCATTAACTTTGGCTTTGATATAGGAGTGACCACTCCTGCAGATAATAGGCCTGCCGCCGAAACCACTAATGACGCTGTTCAGATGTCGAGTGCACTTTACATCGTAGACAACATCGGAGCCGGGATTCCTGGAGACGATATCCTTAGCGAACAGCATGAGCAGTCTATCGGGCCAGACTATGTCTCCTTCTGCAGTTACAGCCACAAGTCTGTCGCCGTCTCCGTCCAGGGCAATTCCGATATCTGCTCCCTGCGACTTAACCGTGAGCATTAGATCTTCCAGGTTCTCCGGTTTGGTAGGGTCCGGATGGTGATTGGGGAAGGAACCGTCTACCTCGCAGTAAAGAGGCACGGCTTCGCAACCCAGAGAATCCAGTAACTCGGGTGCGATCGCGCCGGCGATTCCATTGCCACAATCGATAACAACCTTGAGAGGTTGCGCCACAACAACATCGTCAGCAACTGCATCCAGATAGTCCTGGGTAATATCTGAAACGGAAATACTGCCTTCGCCGGATGTGAAATCACTATTTTGAATTCGTTCGTACAAAGCTTTGATCTCATCTCCCATGAGCGTCTTGCCGTCAAGTACAATTTTGAATCCGTTGTAATCCGGCGCATTGTGGCTGCCGGTGACCATGACGCCACTTTGCGTGTCGGTATTGTGAGTGCCATAGTAAAGAACCGGAGTTGGCACTGACCCTATGTTAGTGACATCCCTGCCGCTGGATGTCAGTCCGTCAATCAAAGCTTCTGTCAGAGCCGGACTGTACTCGCGACCGTCGAATCCAACCAACAGACTCTGCTGACCCCTGGCATCTGCCTCCGAGCCTATAGCAAGGCCTATCTGGCGGGCAATTTCTTCACTTAAAGACTGACCCACCACGCCACGAATATCGTAGGCTCTGAAGATATGTTCAATCGTGGTTAGATCTGCTGTGGAATGTTCCGATTTCTTTGCTTCTTCAACGACATCTTCGAAGTCATCGACTTCAAATTCTTCAACTTCATCTGTCTGATCGACCATCTGAATATCGACTATTTCGGTTGCCTGGGGCTGAGCAGTCTTCGTCTTCGATTTCGAAGGTTTGTTCTTGGATGCGGGCGTCAGATCCAGAAGAGATTTTAGTCTGACATTCTGGTCATAGAAGCCAGGAAGT
The DNA here is from genome assembly GCA_018656865.1 of Gammaproteobacteria bacterium. Lineage (GTDB taxonomy): Bacteria > Pseudomonadota > Gammaproteobacteria > Pseudomonadales > Azotimanducaceae > UBA9659. Next base: position 12,922 of record JABHYO010000189.1, read on the forward strand.
TTGAAAGAAGTGTCGTCGTCGAAGGTCCCGGATGCGACTCTTGAAATCTGTTGGCCCAGCGATGAGAGGTCTGACTCGATCATTGATGCAGACTGGTTGGCTGAAACGAAAATACCACCAATACCAATGAGCAGCATGACGGCTATAGGGATTAGATAAACGACCAGGGGTGCGGGTGAGCTGCCGGCCAACACTGCTGACGGTGAATACTCAAGTGTCCAGTTGGGGTTGGCCAATGGTGCTGTAAATACGATACCTGTACCCCCTGTACCTGCGGATGCCAGGGGTCGTGGCGTGGTGCCAACTGTTTGCATGATTCGAGTTCCGCCACTGGTGCCACTACCGACGCCCTGGGCTATGACATCGGCACGAATATGAACGAAGAGCGTGCCGATGAGGGTTTCGTCTCGTGACTTGATCCCGGATGCAAAAATGACCCAGCGTTCACCACCGAGTTGAGGTTCGGAACTGATTGCCTCTGGAATAGGATCCTTGCCCTCTTCAAGGTTATTTACCAGGTCAACGGAGGTGTAGTTGAAGGGCGGAAAACCCTGATCTGGTTTTGCGGTACCTTTCTTGATTAGCCTGACCCTGTCTGCTCCAGGTATAAGAGCCATCAGTTTCGATTCAGCTTCTATAATATCCGCACTGCTTCCCCTGATGGCTTCTTTTGCAGTAGTACCTTCAGCCAGCTTGCCAAGCTGTGTACTAATACTGGATTCACGGATATTGATTTGTTGTGCAAGTTCGGCGGCCACTGCCTGACCCAGCTGAAGTTGATGATCGCTGTTAACCATGGATTGGACCACAAAAACAGACAAAGCTGCGGCAATGACAAAACCCACTGCTGTTGCTGCCATTGGCACCATACCGAATCTTGCAAGGCTACTCTGTGCTTTTGCCATGTTGGCTCCTAGACGCGCTACACTCGACCAGAGGAACCAAATCCACTGGTTCCGCGATCTGTAGTTGTAAAATCTTCAACGACTTCAAATTCCACCTGGTGCACGGGCACAACGACCAGTTGCGCGATTCGCTCTCCGGGTTCAATCTGGAATCCGGCATTGCCTCTGTTCCAGGCCGATACCATCAATTCACCTTGATAGTCAGAATCAATCAGACCCACCAGGTTGCCCAGGACGATGCCGTGTTTATGTCCGAGACCGGAACGCGGGAGGATCAGGGCAGCGTGAGCGGGATCCTCGATGTAGATGGCGAGCCCCGTTGAGATAAGCTCACACTCACCAGGTTCAAGGATCAGAGGCTGATCAAGACAGGCGCGCAAGTCCATCCCGGCGGAACCTTCGGTGGAGTAAGTTGGCAGGGGAATGTCATTGCCTATTCTGGAATTCAGAACCTTTACCTGAAGACGGTCCATTAGCCAGGCTCCAGTGCATTAGCAATTATCGAGACAAGTTTTTTTGAAAGCACTGTCTTTGACATCTTTGGCAGCGACTCCTCGCTCTGGTTAGTAATCACGATGGTTTCGTTGTCATCACTATTAAAGCCTATCGCTCTGTCGGCAACATTATTGGCAATAATCATGTCGAGCTTTTTCTTTGCCAGCTTCTTCCTGGCATTCTCCACCACGGCTTCCGTTTCGGCAGCAAAACCAACAGTGAATGGTCTGTCCTTGCTCATCGCCACGGTCTGTAAAATATCAGGATTCTGAACCAGTTGCAGCGTCAGATCATTGTCACCCTGCTTCTTGATTTTCTGTTCACTTGAATTTAGCGGCCGAAAATCTGACACAGCAGCAACGCCGATGAAGATATCTGCGTCGTCGATCTCGGCCATGACAGCATCGAGCATGTCGCAGGCGGACTCGACATCTATGACTTCAACACGGTCCGGGTTTGCAAGATGAGTCGGTCCCGTGACCAGAACGACTTTCGCGCCAGCTTCAATGGCGGATTCCGCCAGGGCGTAACCCTGCTTACCTGAACTGTGGTTTGAGATATATCTGACAGGATCAATGGCCTCTCGTGTCGGACCTGCTGTAATGA
>JABHYO010000155.1 GCA_018656865.1 Gammaproteobacteria bacterium
CGGGGTCGCGCACGACCGAAGGATCTCGAAGGGCATACACGAAATTCTTCCCTGCGGTCAGAATGACAAACTGACGTCAGGAAGACGAGTCTTTGAGTTCCCAGATCTCTTCAAGGCGCTGTCTGATACGCGCCGTCTGCTGAAAATTGTGCCGCACCAGGGGTAAGGCATAACCCAATTGCTTGATGGCCTGATCGAAATTGCCGTTGAGGACGAAGAACTCTGCGCGGGCCTCGTGGACACCGGGTATGTTATTGGCAAGGCCATAGGCTTCAGCCAGGAGATACCAGACGTATTCATCATTGGGTCGGTTGACAGATACCGGGATCAGAACGCCCAGCGCTGCGTGTGGTTTTCGCCCGGCAAGGTAGGCTTCGCCTAGGTTGACGGTGAGGGGGTAATTACCGGTGTTAACTTCCAGGGCCTGCTGCAGGAGTTCGATCGCTTCATCCGCCTGCTGTGCATGCTCATGAATTTCGGCCTCGGCAATTCTCACGGGGATATTGTGTGGAAACTGTTGCCGGAGCCTGGAGATAATGCCGTGCGCCTGATCGAAATTCAGCTCCTGCGTCAGGGCCAGTACCAGTCCGTATTCGTGGACAGTACGAATCAGTGAGTCATCGGTATCAAGTTTCGACTTCAGAAAATCAATTTCTGCAGGAATTGTCGATGAGGTCAGGACGCGGGCGCGCATGCGCATCATTTGGTAGTCAAGATCGGTTTCGAAGGTTTTTTTCGGATAATTACGTGTTTGATTGTAGGAATCGGCAATACGCGATTTCGTGACCGGGTGAGTGCGAAGGAATTCCGGAACACGATCACCGGTATTGTATCGGCTGGCGCGTTGAAGTCGTTCGAACATGTAAGCCATTGCCCTGGGGTCCATATTTGAATCCACGAGGGTATAAATGCCGACCCGATCCGCTTCCGCCTCTCTGTCTCTCGAATATTTCAGGAACTGGTTCTGGCTGTAGGCCTGGGTAGAAGTGATCGCGGCAAGCCCTGCATCGCCGCCTGCCGTGGCAGCGAGAATAACACCGGCCAGTAGTCCTGCGAGGCTGACAACACTCGATTTCTTCCCCTGAGCCAGTTGCCTGGCGAAGTGCCGCTGGCTGAGGTGGGCCAGTTCATGGGACAGGATGGCTGACAGTTCATGTTGTGTCTCAGCATAGGAAAAGAGCCCGTGATGGACACCGACGATGCCACCCGGCGCGGCAAAGGCGTTAAGCGTTGGGCTCCTGATGAGCACCAGGTCCAGGCGGCGATCTTTTAGCTGACTGTTGGACGCCAGTTTGTAAATCAGGTGCTCCAGGTAATCCTGCAGTATGGGGTCGTCCAGCGTAGGTGCACGTGCCCGGACTGATCGCAGGAACTGCTGGCCCAGTATGCGTTCCTGGTTCATGGAAATGATGCCAGAGGTACTGTCACCCAGGGTCGGTAGTTCCTGTTGCGCTGCAGATGTGGCAAAAGGGAGCAAAAGTAGTAACAGAATGCGGGAGAGCAGAGCCATCAGGGCGGTAGGGCAAAGTGAATAACTTTAGACACCATATCACAGAGTTTGTTCGCAGCGCGGCAGGCGTCAACTCACACTGCAGGTTATAATCGGGCCGATGGAAGTAGATCAAAAACTCGATGCCTGCGGGCTGGCCTGTCCGCTACCACTCCTGAAAGCCAAACAGGCGCTGAACAAGCTGGATTCCGGACTGGTATTGGAAGTTACCTGTACGGACCCTGGGTCTGTCCGCGATTTTGAAGTGTTTGCCAGACAGAGTGGCAATGAACTTCTCCGGCAGAATGAATCGGAAGGTCAGTACACCCACTGGCTGAAGAAGGCGTGAACTTGTTTACGGTAACGCGCCTCAGTAAGATGAGCCACTTTTCACGTTGGCCAGCATCATGATTACCGGCAGCATCGTAGCACTCGTGACCCCCATGCTCCCCGATGGGCAGGTTGACTGGTCTAAGTTTTCTGCTCTGATTGAATGGCATATAGAAGAAGGCACGGCTGCGATAGTTCCAGTTGGAACAACCGGAGAATCCGCCACAGTCTCAGTACCCGAACATTGCAAAATCGTTGAATTTGTCGTCAAAGCAGTTGCAGGTCGTGTGCCGGTGATAGCTGGTACGGGTGCGAATGCGACCGATGAAGCGATTGAACTAACGACCGCTGCAAAGAATGCAGGTGCTGACGCCTGCCTTCTGGTCACACCGTATTACAACAAGCCGACCCAGGAAGGTCTTTTTCAGCATTACAGGGCTATTGCCGAGGCAGTTGAGCTACCCCAGTTGCTGTACAACGTCCCCGGGCGAACAGCCTGTGACATGCTGCCCGAAACAGTAGCTCGTCTGTCGGAACTCGAGCTTGTCATCGGCATTAAGGAAGCGACCGGTGATCTTGAACGCGCTCAACAGGTTCGGGAGATGTGTGGCGACAACTTTGCCGTTTATTCAGGCGATGACCTGACCGCCTGTGATCTAATCTTGAATGGCGCCGATGGCGCCATTAGTGTGACAGCCAATGTCGCACCGGGGAAAATGGCCAGACTGTGTAATGCCGCTGCCGGCGGCGATGCCGAAACAGCGAAGGCGCTGGATGGTGAGCTCGAAGGGCTGCACAGCAAACTTTTTCTTGAATCCAATCCCATTCCGGTCAAATGGGCACTGATGGAGATGGGA
>JABHYO010000139.1 GCA_018656865.1 Gammaproteobacteria bacterium
ATGTATTCGGGCCCCTGCGACGTCTCCCGCCTACCATAGATCAGCGGCCTGATACCGTAGGGATCACGAAAGCCAACAATCCCGTAGCCTGTTATTAGAGCCACAGCTGCATAAGCGCCCACTGCTCTTTCGTGAACCCGCCTGATCGCCTCGAATATTTCGTCAGGGGTCGTTCGTAGTGAAGAAACCGCCTGCAGCTCATGGGCAAAAACATTCAGGAGCACTTCGGAATCAGAGTTAGTATTAATGTGGCGACGATCTGCGCGGAACAGATCCTCATTCAATTCATCGGCGTTAGTGAGATTTCCGTTGTGTGCAAGACAGATCCCAAACGGAGAGTTGACGTACATTGGCTGAGCTTCTGCCGAACTCGAAGTGCCAGCGGTAGGGTAGCGAACATGGCCAATACCCATATTGCCCCGGAGCATATCCATGTGATTCTGGCGAAATACATCCCTTACAAGCCCGTTGCGCTTACGCAGGTGGAGGCGATCACCATCGCAGGTCACCATGCCTGCTGCATCCTGCCCACGATGCTGAAGAACGGTTAGCGCATCATAGAGATCGTAATTAACATCTCCATTGCCGACTATCCCAACAATGCCGCACATATTTTCCCCTAGCTCTGCTGACTCGTTGAATGTTGAAGCAACTGTTCACCCTGCTCCCACAAAACCGGACCAAGTTTCTCGATAACAACCACTATCTCTGGAATCAACTTGGACTCCTGATACCAGACATCTTCCTTGACGGGTACTACATAGTGCAGACCAGCGACGATAATAAGGACAATTATCCCTCCCCTGGCCAAGCCAAAGAACATACCAAGGAATCTGTCAGTACCTGTCAACCCGGTCATTTTGACGAACTCTCCCAGAATGAAATTGACCATCCCCCCAACCATCAGTGTACCGATAAACAGGATCAGGTAGGACGCACCCAGACGCAGCGAGGCTGCATCAATCTGAGATTCGAGAAGAACCGAAAAGTGCCCCGCAAACAGACGCGCCACTATCACTGCTGCAATCCAGGTCACAAGAGACAGGGCTTCCTTCACGAAACCCCGACGAATACTCATGAGAGTCGAGATAGCGAGTATTCCAACGATGATCCAGTCCACGGTTGCAAGCATAATTTATCCGCCGAGCTGCTCCTTGTCTTCTTCTATCCTGTATCTGACGATGCGACCTTTCAGCTGCATTTTTTCTTCGATCTGGCGCCCCATTTCCGCTAGTGCTTCTTTACTACTGGAAGGCCCAACAAATACCCGATAGATCTCTCCCTCGTTAGTTCTTGCATGGAGGATATAGGTACGATAATTCTGTTTGCGAAGGTCCGCCCTTAAGCGCGTCGCATTTTTCTCATTCTCGAAACTACCGAGCTGAATGCTCCAACTCACCGGCAGATTGTTTTGATCAAGGATAAAGTCCGGGGAAGATTCGTAATTGGTTTCATCGACAATTTCGGGCGGCAGCCTCGCTTCACTAGCCCGTTCCATCTGCTCAATATTTTCCACCACGTCTTTCACGGTAATGTCTTCCAGTTCGATACGCGGTGGTTCGGGAATACGCAATGCAATGCGCTCCCTTTCTTCCTGAGTACCATCGAGCAACAAAGGCAGAATAATGATGGCAAGGGATGTCAGGATGACAGCACCCGTCAGACGTTGTTTTAGTTTTGCATCCACGTTCTGTGCGGTCAGACTCTGTCTAGAGATTTGTCAAAGTACTCAAGGCCGCCGGCGACAACAGGAAATGATCCAAGTATCAGGATCAGATCGTTCTCGCTGACCAGGCTTTCAAGTGTTTTCGCAGCCTCACTTATCTTAGCATAGGTCGATGTTTTCCCCGCATGGTGTTCCGCCAGGCGGCAGGCCAGATTCTGAGCTGTCTCCGCCCGACCCTCATCCAGGTCGGTCAGGTGCCAGGTCTTGACAAGGCGCACCAAGGGAGCGAGAACCCCATCAATGTCTTTGTCTTCATAAATACCGACAATGGCATGAATGTCACCTTCAACATCAAGCGATTCGACGTAGGTCACAAGGTGTTCTGCGGCCGCGGGGTTGTGGGCAACATCCAGCAAGATCGGGCAATGACCACTCAACAAGGTAAGACGGCCCGGCAAAGTTGTTTCGGTACCGATTCGGCGAAGTTCGGTTTCTGAGACGGCCAAAGACAGGTATTCGCTCGCCCGTCTGGCAACGGCGAAGCTATCCCGCGGTAGCCGACCGTCTGATTGCTGGTCGAACTCAAAATCTCGACCGATCAGCTCAATCGGCACTGCCATCTGCATTGCCATGTCGATCAGACTCAAGGGTGGATCACGATCCGATATCAGACAGTGAATGCCAGCCCTCATTATCCCTGCCTTTTCTCTGCCGATATCCTCCCTGTTATCCCCAAGCCAGGACTGATGATCCAGTGAAACCGAGGTGATGATCGAGAGATCTGGTTCTACGATATTCATGGCGTCCAGACGTCCGCCCAGCCCGACTTCAAGAATGGCGAGATCAACCTTTGCCTGCCGGAAAATCATCAGCGATGCCAGTGCTGCAAATTCAAAATAGGTTAGCGTGGTTTCTCCACGCGCCCTGTCTATCAGCTCAAAGGCAGCGATGATGGTTTCATCATCAACCGCGTCGCCATCAACAACGATACGTTCATTGAAGCGGAACAGATGAGGCGAAGTTGATTTCCCAACCTTGAGACCGGCGGACATGGCTATCTGTGCAAGGTACTCACAGGTGGAACCCTTACCATTGGTTCCTGCAACCAGCACGACCTTATCAGCGGGATGCAGCAAATCCAGGGCCAACCCAATCTTACCTACCCTCTCAAGCCCCAGATCCCACCCGACCGGGTGAATAGCAGAAATTCGATCCAACCACTCAGTGAGTGTCATGGGTGACACTTACAACGCGGCCCTGAGTTCACGAACAAAGGAACCAACCCTCGCAAATAATTCAGCATCATCACTCTCGCACTCCGCCATGATTTTGACGATCGCGGATCCAACAACAGCTCCATCTGCAACCTCTGCTACAGCACTGGCCGTTTCGGCATCCTTCACTCCGAATCCGACCAGAATCGGTAATTTGCAGAACTTCCGGAATTGCCCGACTTTTTCGCGCACATCGGAGGCATCGAGTGATGAGGCACCGGTTGTACCCTTGAGAGAGACATAGTAGACAAAGCCGCTGGAAGCTTCACAAATCATCGCCGCACGTTGATCAGTGGTTGTCGGGGCAAGCAGGTAAACACTCTCGACTCCATTACTTTTCAACTGCACCGACAAGCCGCCAGCTTCTTCCGGCGGAAGATTGACGATAATCGTGCCGTTAACGCCCGCCTCAGCTGCTCGCTTTGCAAAGTTTTCATAACCCATCGACTCAATCGGGTTGAGATAACCCATGAGGACAACAGGGGTCCGCTCATTCTGTTCTCTAAATGCCGACACCATATCCAGACACTGGCTCAGTGACACTTTATGTCTGAGAGCACGTTCATGTGCGAGCTGGATTACCGGACCTTCCGCTTCCGGATCAGAAAAGGGTATGCCGAGTTCGATCACATCCACGCCAGCGGCGACCAACTCGTGCATAAGGGGTACGGTAGTCTGAGGTTGAGGATCGCCGGCAACGATATAAGCAACCAGTGCCTTGCCGCCGTCATCACCAATTTCATTCAGTCTGGTAGATAGTCTTGCCATATTTTTTTCAACCACTAACTAGTCTCATCCGAGAATTTGATCCTTCGGTGCTAATTTCCTGATAACTATTAGAGTTACAAACCAACACCCATGAAGCGTCGCACCAATTTCGCACTGAAAACTGCCTTCTTATGAACGGAATCTGGTTATTCGATGGAAATGCCATCAATTCTGGCAACGGTGGGAATGTCCTTGTCACCCCTGCCGGATAGATTGATCACAATAGATTCATCCTGACCCATCCCGGACGCCAGCTTCATGCCATAGGCGACTGCATGAGATGATTCCAGTGCTGGCAGAATACCTTCCAGCAGATTCAGAGCTCGGAAAGCTTCGAGTGCCTCGTCATCATCAATAGCAACATATTCTGCGCGATCGACGTCCTTCAGAAAAGCATGTTCCGGACCCACGCCTGGATAGTCCAGCCCAGCTGAAATACTGTGGGTTTCAATGATCTGACCATCTTCGTCATCCATCAGATAGGTTCGGTTGCCGTGCAGAACCCCAATGGTTCCTTCATTTAACGGTGCAGCATGACGGCCAGTAGCTAGACCATAACCAGCTGCTTCGACGCCGATCAGCCTGACACTTCGATCTTCGAGAAACGGATAGAAAATGCCCATGGCATTTGACCCGCCGCCGACACAGGCGACGATAGCATCGGGCAGACCACCTTGCTGTTCAGCAAACTGACGTTTGGTCTCCTCACCAATGACCGATTGGAAGTCACGTACCAACATTGGGTACGGATGAGGCCCGGCTACCGTGCCAATAATGTAATGCGTGTTATCGACATTCGTCACCCAGTCACGCATGGCTTCATTCATGGCATCTTTGAGCGTTTTTGATCCGGAACTCACCGGTACCACCTCAGCGCCCAGTAGCTTCATGCGATAGACATTAAGGCTCTGACGCTTGATGTCTTCGCTGCCCATATAGACCTGACACTCGAGCCCGAAGCGAGCTGCGACTGTGGCGGAAGCAACTCCATGCTGGCCAGCTCCGGTCTCAGCAATAATCCGTGGCTTTCCCATGTATTTAGCCAGCAGTGCCTGGCCAATACAGTTATTTATCTTATGCGCACCGGTATGATTCAGATCTTCCCGCTTCAAATAGATGCGGGCGCCGCCAGCTTCATCGGTCAGTCTCTCTGCAAAATAGAGTGGCGAGGACCGCCCCACATATTCAGACAAATCCCGGCGTAGCTCTTCCTGAAATGTATCGTCCCGGCGCAATCTTAGATACTCGGCCTCCAGCTCCTGCAATGCAGCCATCAAGGTTTCTGATACGAATTTGCCGCCGAATACACCAAAATGTCCCTTCTCATCGGGATAAGCAAAAAGATTCGTATTCTGGCCCTCGTGATCACTCATGCTGATCTCCCATCTGCATCACGAACTGCTTCGACAAATTCTTCCATCAATCTTGCATCCTTTATTCCCTTGCTGCTTTCAACGCCCCCGCTAACATCGACAGCCCAGGGTTTTACCTGTCGAATCGCCATACCGACATTCTCAGCATTCAGTCCACCAGCGAGAATCACTGGCATGGACAATTCGGGCACGACTTCCCAGTCAAAGATCTTGCCTGAACCGCCGAATTGTCCCGCTGACGGTGTGTCGAGAAGCACCCCACTCGCCCTGGGAAACCTATCCGACTGGATACATATTTCCTGACCGGAGATCGCGCTTATCGCCTTGATATACGGACGGTTAAAGGCATCACAATAATCCGGCCCTTCGTTACCGTGGAACTGCAATAAATCCAGTGAAAGCAGTTCGCTAATCTTGGCTACCTCATGACTGTCAGCATCGACAAACAGGCCAATACACGTCACGAAGGCTGGTAGATGTCGCCGGATCTCCATCGCATCCTCCGGGTCAACATATCGGGCGCTGCCTGGGTAGAAATTAAACCCAATGGCATCGACTCCACATGCTGCCGCCGCAGCCGCATCGTCACCACGCGTGATACCGCAGATCTTTATACGGGTTCTGGCCAAGTTCACCTCAGAATTTGGAAGGCGGCGAGTTTAGCAAATGGCGGCAATCAGGCGCCAGCAATCTGTAGAAAATGCGGCAATCTGGCATCTGCGGGAATGCCACATTCATCCGGATAGTGAACATCAATCAGATAGAGCCCTTCGGGTGCCGCTGTCACGCCACCCCGCGTTCTGTCTCTCAGAGAAAGTAATTCACCCACCCAACTGACAGATCTGTTGCCAGCGCCTACATCCATAAGCACACCGGCGATATTTCTCACCATGTGGTGCAGGAAAGCGTTCGCCGTGATATCGATCATCACTAGATCCTGTCGGCGCAGGACATTGACCTCGGAAACGTACCGCATCGGCGTCCTCGACTGACAGCTTGCCGCGCGAAAGGAACTGAAGTCATTTTCACCCAACAGCGCTTGTGCTGCGTCATGCATGCCTGACTCATTTAGATGCCGATGTTCTTGAGTCAGGTAACCCGGCATCAGTGCCGAGCGTACGCTATTGTTGTATATAAGATAGAGATAGCGTCTGGCGGTTGCACTATGCCGAGCATCAAAGTCATCGGCGACCATACCGGACCACTCAACGGAAATTTCATCACCGAGATGTGCATTGACCCCAAGAACCCATGCTTTATCAGGCCTCACATGTGGCGAGTCAAAGTGAACAACCTGCTTGCTCGCGTGGACACCTGTATCGGTTCTGCCCGCAGAATGAAGCACGACGCTTGAATCTGCGACAGTAGATACTGCGCGGGTAAGATCTCTTTGAATGGTGGCTATTTGTTCGCTCTGGGATTGCCAGCCGTGAAATTTTCGACCGCTATAGGCAACAATGAGCGCAATTCGCGGCAATGCTAGTCGAGTTTACCCAACAGTTCGTTGGCTTCGGCGATCTCCTCGTCGGTACCTTCCTTGACAACTTCGTCAAGCAGCGAACGAGCTCCGTCTGCATCGCCCATTTCAACATAGGCTCTGGCCAGATCAAGCTTCGAACTGGCATCTTCGTCCAGATTCAGCTCACCAAGATCGTCGTCCTCAAGCTCACCCATATCGAAGTCATCGTCCGCATCCAGGTCAAGCGATAGTGCATCGTCATCGTCACCCAGATCCAGGGCGTCATCATCATCCAAACTGCTGAGATCGAGGGCGTCGTCATCCTCTTCAAGGTCACTGAGATCCAGGGCATCGTCTTCCAGGTCGCCTAGATCCAGGGCATCGTCACCCAGATCAAGCTCATCATCGGTACTAAGCTCGAGGGCACCGTCGTCATCTTCGAGGTCACTGAGATCAAGCGCATCGTCATCGTCGCTCAGGTCCAACGTATCGTCGTCACCACCCAGATCAAGCTCTTCAGCTGAGTCATCGTCAAGATCAAGCTCATCACCCAGATCAAGGTCATCGCCCAGGTCCAGTTCGTCATCACCGCCTGCTTCAGCTTCTTCGGTATCACCAAGATCAAGATCGTCACCTAAATCAAGGTCATCACTCAGATCGAGCGTGAGCTCATCATCTCCGTCGTCCGCTGCCTCAACCGCTTCATCGGCATCGAGTTGCAGCGTTTCGTCTAGCCCATCGGCGTCATTATCAAATTCAAGGTCAATATCTTCATCCAGATCCAGGTCAAGATCGAGATCCTCATCGGCTTCTTCTTCAGTCGCCACTTCCTCAATGGCTGCATCCAGATCCAGATCCAGGTCTGCATCACCCAGTTCCATCGCTTCATCGAGACTAAGTTCCTCACCTTCGTCCTCAAGATCGGCACCAAGATCCAGATCGTCGTCTTCTGTCTCAGCATCAAGATCATCCAGATCGAACGAAAGATCGTCGTCGTCGTCATCTGCCGGCTCTGAGATCGCCTCAATCGGTTCGGAACTGACAATAGTAGCGTCCATTGCTGCTGCAGAAGTTTCCGCAGCGCCGGGGATCTGCGCTTGCAACTCGAGTGCTCTATTGGTGGCGTTTTCATCGTTGAGCATCTTCAGCTGTTCAAGTTGAAGGTTAAATGCGGTCGCATCTTCAGTTTGTATGTAGACCTCAAGCAGCTTTAACTGTATATCCGCCCGCTCAGGTTCATTTTCGATCGCGTTTTGCAGGAAGCTGATGGCCTGAGGGAAACGACCATAGGCAATATAAATCTCTGCCTCTCCAATAACATCGCTCGTTTGCTGGGTGACATCTTCGTCTTCTTCACCCTCACCCTCTTCGCTATCTTCGGCTTCCGTTTCAACTTCTGCGGCTTCCAGTTTCGGCTCTTCGATCATGACCTCGGTGAAATCCTCACCTCCCAGATCGGCAGCCTGCCTTCGCTTACGCAACAGGATCATGGCCGCGACAATAGCTGCTATCAGTGCTAAGGCCAGTCCGCCAAGTACCATGGGGTTCGACCTGTCCCGCAAGATCGTCCATCCTGACATTGAGTTCTGAATTGGCACGTCGCGCGCGGTCGAGGTCCTCTCTGGCGACAGCGAGAGAATTCTCCAGTTGACCGGCACGAGCGTCACCGTCACCGGCCCGGCTGCCCGACTGATCTGCTGCCAGCAACTTCAG
>JABHYO010000175.1 GCA_018656865.1 Gammaproteobacteria bacterium
AGACCCCAGGCTAAGCAGCGATGCCAGAGCCACTATCCAGGGATCTGTGCTAAAACTGTCACCAGCGAGTATGGCGTCAATGGAAAAAGTTGCCAGCAGTGGCGCGCCGAACATGAAGACGTATCCGATTGCCGTGACGGCAATGGCCATAAAAAAGGGTCGGCGAAAGCCAGCCGTGTGTGTCCACAAAAGTGCTGCTTTGCCGCTGTCGTTCAGTTTTCTGTTGTTGTTGCTATGCACTTCTACTACTCCTGTGAGGCATCCGGTATAAGAAATAGATGCCTATATTTGTTGCAGTAGCGGAATTGTTGATTTTAGCTTGTGGTAACTGACGACCTGTTGTCAGTAGTTTCAAATATATTGAAAACTTAAGATCCCGCTACGTCATCCTCAGATGCCGTACGGGTGTCCTTTCAATGAACCTCGTACGGCAGCTAGGGCGTGCCTGTATCTCGAATCGGTTTCATTAAAAGGCTCCTTAGGAGGAAGGTAAGTAATATTGCACAGATGTTAGTGAATTTGCTCTGAAAAGGCAAAGGCTGGCTCCTGCTGGTGGATTCCTTGTCTGCGGTGATCGATTCTCCATGGCGGACATTCTTCTTTTTTGTTTTCTGGAATTTGGTTCGCAGGTTGGACGGCCGCTGGATGGGAGTAACAAAAATGTCATGGCATGGTATGAAAGAGTAGGTGCACGTCCCAGCAGTGCAGCTTGATGGTTAAGGTCGGTTTTATTGAGCGTGATCAAAGCCGGAAAGTCACTGTGATGGTAGTTTCATATTTTTAGGCATACAATCTGGTCAAACCAGAAAGGGCGGTGTGTGTGAGCCAGGAGATATCTTTTAGCCAGTTCACTCGGGAACTCAATGTCCATCTTGATTCCGTCAGCTACAATGAACTGGTCCCACCTGTCGAGTATGATGAAAACGGCGACGAGCTCGAAACCCGCAAAGAAACGATCAGGGTAGGCTCCGGCGAAATCTACCGACTGCTACAGCCGTATCTTTCTGTCAGATTGAACGAGCAGATCAGGGCTGTCTTGCCGCTCGCGGTTTATCTCGTTATTTTTCAGCTTTTTATCCTGCGGGAGAACATCGTCGACGCCACCATAATTACGGGTGGTCTTCTGGCGGTGATCTTTGGGTTGATGCTGTTTATGGAAGGGCTGAAGGTCGGCCTAATGCCGTTTGGTGAGTCCCTTGGAATTTCGCTTCCCGCCAAAGCCGGGTTGGCGGTCGTGTTGGCGGTGGCTTTCCTGCTTGGCATCGGAGTCACCTTTGCAGAACCGGCAATCGGTGCCTTACAAACCGCCGGTTCACTTGTGGACGTCGCAAAGGCACCCTATCTCTATACCATTCTCAACGATTGGGCCGGTATCCTGGTACTTGCTGTAGGTGCGGGAGTGGGTCTTGCCGCGGCACTGGGCACCATAAGGTTTATCTACGGTTGGAGTCTGAAACCGCTCATCTATATCACCCTTGTTCCGGTGTTGGGATTGACGCTGTTCATGGCGACAGATGCTGAAATGATGAAGGTTCTCGGACTTGCATTTGATTGCGGAGCCGTTACAACGGGCCCGGTAACTGTGCCGCTGGTTCTGTCTCTGGGAATTGGTATTGCCAATGCTGCCGGCAAGGGCGGCGATTCGCTTTCCGGATTCGGAATTGTCACGCTGGCATCTCTGTTTCCTATCATCGCTGTGATGATTCTCGCACTCTACATATCGAGCCAATATACCCCGGAGATGATTATCGAGAGCGCCTCGGCGGTTCAGACGACTGTCGCGGGAACTCAGTGGTTTGAGACAACGCCTGGTGTGGAAATCATTGGCGGGATAAGGGCAATAGTTCCTCTGGTAATTTTCTTGCTGCTGGTGATGACTGTGCTGCTCAGAGAAAAGATCCCAACACCCAAGATGATCTTCTTCGGTATTTTCCTGTGCGTTCTCGGCATGATTGTATTTAGCCTTGGGCTCAGCTATGGCCTGTCAAAACTCGGTAGTCAGAGTGGTGGTTTAGTACCAGCCGCATTTACCCACATTAATGCCGTGGAGGATTCGCCACTTTATATGTTATGGCTCGGGCTTTTCATCGCTCTGGCTTTTGCCTGGCTGCTGGGCTTCGGCGCGACGCTGGCAGAACCGGCACTGAATGCGCTGGGTATGACGGTTGAGAACCTGACCAATGGATCTTTCAAAAAACAGACATTGATGTATGCAGTCTCGTTCGGTGTGGCGTTTGGGATCTCCATTGGAGTCGCCAAGATCATATTCGATATCCCCATCGCCTACTTGTTGGTGCCTGGTTACATTATCGCCATCATCCTGACGGTATTTTCCAATGAGGAGTTCGTCAATATTGCATGGGATAGCGCCGGAGTGACCACCGGGCCGGTCACAGTACCCCTGGTGCTCGCCATGGGACTGGGATTTGGCAATGCGCTAGGTGCTATCGAAGGATTTGGCATTCTTTCTATGGCGTCAATCGGGCCGATTGTTTGTGTACTGTCGACCGGCCTCTATATTCGCTGGAAAATTAATCGAAGGCATGCGAGCGCCAAGCTTGAGCCGGAACAATATGAGGGGTCGCCACTCGTATGAGTACTCGAGAATTCACCGTACTGACTGACGTATCGATGATTACCTGCGTGGTTCAACGCGGCAAGGCTGAGGGTGTTGTTCAGGCAGCACAGGACGCCGGTGCCCAGGGTGCTACGATCTACTATGGCCAGGGTAGTGGGGTCAGGGAACGCCTGGGTCTGCTTGGTCTGGCCGTTGACGTTGAAAAAGAGATCATCACTATTCTGTGCGGTGACGACCAGCTCGATCGCATTTTTGAGAAGATGTACTTTGCAGCGGAACTGGACCTGCCTGGTGGTGGCATTATCTATGTCACTAAGCTCGACAAGGCGGCGACTTTCGTGCCGAAGGAAATCATTGATCGAATCAGTGAGAGGGCAGGAAATGGCTGAAGTTAGTTCTGTCAGGAACACCAAACTGATTGCCTGCGTGCTGCCCAAAGGCAGGGCTATGCCATTGCAACAGGCGCTGGTTGACGAGAAGGGGATTCAGTGTGGGAACTTCCATTTTGGCCGGGGCATTGGCCGGGATTCTCATATTAGAGAGCGAGGAATCGGTGAACAGCAGGAGCGGGAGATTTTCGAGGTTGTCGTTAGTGAAGACATGGCTGACGAGATATTCGAATACATCTTCTTCAAGGCGGAAATGAGCGAGCCCCATGGTGGCATGATTTACATGACTGACGTTCCGCGTTCGACGGTCATGACTCTACCGGAACTGCCTGATCAAGAGTAATCCCTCAAGTTCATCCTGAGCTTATCCGTCATCCTGAGCGAAGCGAAGGATCTCGACAAGGTTCTTTACTTCTAATTAGAACGACAGTCGTGACCTGACAGAGTCTCAACGCCTCGCGGTCTCCAGTAACCAGAACCCAATTCTCACTACCCAGAATATCGCAACATGGAAGATCAGGTAGCTGATCTGACCCCAGAAGAATGCGTTCAAGTAAGGGCTGTCCAGGAAATAGAACACGGCAGCGTCCAGGACAATCAGTGTAATTAACCTGGCCGTGATACCTGGCCAGTACTCTCCGATCCGATACCAAAGATCAATGTACCGGTAACCGGTGGCAAGCAGCATAATTATGATCTGCATCCCGGCGAGAAAGAGGAGAAGCTCCAGCATCAGGCTTTTTCCTCCACAATAACGACTGATCCCTGTGTGCCGTCAACAATGATTCGGGTACCGGTGGTAATTCGACTAGTGCAGTTGGTTACATCGACGACACAGGGCATACCGTATTCACGGGCAATAGTGCCAGCGTGAGAAAGATAGCTGCCGACCTCGATAACAGCGGCGTTCGCTGTCAGGAATAGTGGCGTCCAGGCTGGATCGGTATAGGGGGCAACGAGTATTTCGCCTGGTTCGATCTCGTTGTCCGTTGCCGGGTCCATGATGACCTTGGCGATACCTTCATATCTTCCCGGCGAGGCTCCCTGACCGGAAAGGCTTGTGCTGCCTGCATCGTATTGTGCAGCTTCGATATCGATGCCGATGGTTTTTGGCGGCATAAATTTCGATAGACGAATGTATTCCATTCGCCTCGATCGAATGGTGTCTTCTACATCCTGCCAGCCAAGTTCGCCAGATTGCAGCCCTTTAACTTCATGCCACTGGAGGTAGAAAATGTCATCTTTGCACTTAAGTATGTTGGCTTCGAGCAGTGATTGCTCGATCTTCAGCAGCTTCTTTCTGACCGCGTAGAATCCCATGATGTGATAGAAACGTGAATTCTCCCGCAGTTTCATATAGTACCGGGTCTGGCCAACCAGGAATCGGATCAGGCCGAGTCTGGGTCTGCCCAAGCTTTCAAGTGGCATCGCCAGCAATGCCTGGTCAACTTGATGTTCCAGTTCGTTGCGTTGGGCCTGGATGTCCGCTTCCGTATTGTTCAGGTCGCTGTCAACAAGCAGGTAATTTCGGACCATGCCGAGAACCTGGGTTGGATCTTCCTCCCATCGAACAGAATTCAGTTCG
Organism: Gammaproteobacteria bacterium; assembly: GCA_018656865.1. Classification (GTDB taxonomy): domain Bacteria; phylum Pseudomonadota; class Gammaproteobacteria; order Pseudomonadales; family Azotimanducaceae; genus UBA9659. Next base: position 4,553 of record JABHYO010000175.1, read on the forward strand.
AACTCCTTCAGTGCACGATGGCCATGCTTCGCCAGGAATCGATCCAGATGGTTGATAAAGTTGCCTGCGGCATCGATCGTTCTTAGCGTGCTCAGTGTTTGCTTTAAGGGGACTTCCCTGATGATCTGAGCCACGTCATCGAACTCTCTGGCGATCTCTGCAAGTTCAAGAATCTCCCGGCCCATTTCAGTGGAGAGGACTCCTTCCGTGCCAGAGCAGAGAAGCGAGGCAGTATCAGGTGGCAGCGCCGGACACCATTTCTCGATCAGGCCCGACAGCATCTTCAGAAACAGCATGTATCGTGGCGCCACCAGATTGACGAGCAATACCATGTTGCCGGCCGGTTCAAAGAACCGGAATTTGCCGAAGACGCTGACAAGTGTGTCCTGTGCGCTGACACTATCGTCTTCGGCGATTCGGTTGCAGAAAGCCCTATAACTGGCCATAAAATCGTCGGGCATAGCTGCCGTTCGCCGGTTGAAGACAGCCATCAACAGGTAGTTGGAGATGAGGAGGGTAGACAGCAACAGAAGTCTCGGAATGGACAGACGCAAATTCGTTTCTTCCGGATCGGACAGGTAACCCAGTCGGGCAACGTCTTCATCGGATATCTTGAGCGGGATCAACCCACGGATCAGTTCGAACCTGATGTAAGCCCTGCCGTGGATGATTGTCAGAGGGACGTAGTCATCGAGCATATCCAGGGTCAGCGGCAGGAGCGGGTCGGTAAAGTTCTCTGCCAGAGGTTTAAAGAGAATATACCGGCCTGGTGGTACTTCTGATTCATGCTCACCAATGACAGTTATCGGTCGGGATTGTAGAAAGAATAGATCTCCGCCATGGATAGCCCATTCGATGTCCTGGGCACCGCCGAAATGCTGTTCTGCTTTCAGTGCCAGTTGTGCAATTTTTTCGACCTGATCGTCGGTGAGTGCTTCTTTGTTGCGAATGTCGGCGGGTACCTCAGTCAGTCGGGAAGTCTGGCCCTCCGATAGTGTTGCCGGCACCATGAATTTTTTGTCGGAGATCTTGATTGAGGTGAGCCTGTTGCTGATCTTGTCTACCAGATACTGATCGGGTGAGACACGGCCATCGACGATGGCAGCGCCCATTCCCCAACTGGCTTCTGTGATGATGACCGATTCGCTACCGCTAACGGGGTCCGCAGTAAACGTCACGCCGGAGACATCTGATCTAACCATTTCCTGGGCGACCACGGCCATGTTGACGCTGCGATGCTCAATACCCTGCGACTGACGATAGGAGAATGCTGCATCTGACCAGAGTGATGCCCAACACTTTCGGGTCATGACTTCGAGATCAATTGGGGCGACGTAGTAGTAGGTGTCGTGCTGTCCCGCAAAACTGGCGTCGGCAAGATCCTCCGCCGTTGCGGAAGACCGGATGGCATAAACGAATTCAGACGGGCGAGCCATTTTCAGTTCTTCATGGGCCGCAGTAATTTTTTCTTGAAGTTCTCTGCAGAGAGGTGTCTCCAGAATTCGCTCTCTGAGCCCTGCGAGAAATTCCTCAGGATCTTCGGGCATAGTGTCATTCGAAGGAATGTCAAAGGCCGTTATGAAGCTGGCGTATTCGTCAGCACCAATGACGAACCCCGGTGGTACGGGGAAGCCATTGGCGATGAGTTCGCCAAGGTTTGCTCCTTTGCCACCGGCAAGATCGATCTCGGACTTGTTGATCTGATCAAGGGCTACGACAGTCACAGCACTACATCCAATCCATGCACATCAGCCACAAATATGTGGGCTTTGTTGCGTTGCAATAAATCAGTTAGTCCGATACTTTACGCGTTTCTCTCAAGAGTGAATATAGATGTTTCAAGGGATGACGTTTGAACCGGGTAGCCTGCCCGAGGGGACTGAGGCGCTGCGACAGGAGGTGAGAGCGTTTCTGGCGAGCGAACTCGATCCTGATGTGTTGCCAAATTCCGACTTCAATGCTGGTGTGTCGGCTGAATTCAGCAGAAAGCTGGCCGAGCACGGCTGGATTGGTATGACCTGGCCGAAAAAATATGGCGGAGGCGAACGATCTTTCCTGGAACGGTATGTTGTCACGGAAGAACTGATTGCAGCAGGTGCACCGGTAGGTACTCATTGGATTGCAGATCGCCAGAGTGGACCTCTGCTTCTGAAATTCGGGTCAGAGGAGCAGCGCCAGCTCTTTTTGCCGAAAATAGTGAGCGGAGAGTTGTTTTTCTCAATAGGAATGAGTGAACCTGATAGCGGTTCCGACCTTGCCTCAATTCGAACGACCGCCACAAAAACAGACGGTGGCTGGCTGCTTAACGGCAGCAAGATCTGGACAAGTTTTGCTCACACGAACCATTACATGGTCACACTGGTAAGAACGCAGCCTCCGTCGGAAAATCGCCACGCCGGCATGAGTCAGATCGTTGTTGACCTGAAGGACGAAAACGTCGAGATCACCGGTATTAAGAACCTGTCTGGTGAGTCTGACTTCAACCAGGTATTTTTCGACGACCTTTTTGTACCTGACAACATGTTACTGGGGGAAGAAGGTAACGGTTGGGAACAGGTCATGAGCGAGCTCGGCTATGAAAGGAGCGGACCCGAACGATTCCTGAGCGCCTTCAGAGTCCTGGTCGAATTCACCCGGGAAATCGAGGAGAACGGAACCGATGAACAGTTGGCCCTCCTGGGTAGGTTGTCAGCCCATCTGGTCACGCTGCGTCGAATGTCCATTTCGGTCGCAACCATGCTCGAATCGGGCAAACTACCTCTGTCAGAAGCGGCGCTGATCAAGGATGTCGGCACCACCTTCGAACAACTGGTGCCGGAAGTTGTCAGGCAAGCAGCGAACCCGAACGCATCGAAACGATTTATCGACACGCTCAATGAGTGCATTCTGCACGCGCCTTCTTTCACGCTGCGGGGCGGTACACGGGAAATATTGAAAGGCGTCATCGCTCGCGGACTGGGATTGAGGTAAGGCTATGAATGAACAACAACAGTTAATTAAAGACACATTGTCACGACTTTTGACGGATCTCTGTACGCCACAGGAAGTTGATGCAGCGGAAAATGGTGAATGGGCAGGCAACCTCTGGCAGACGCTGAATGAAACTGGTCTGGCCCTTGCGGGGGTGCCGGAAACTGCAGGTGGCTCAGGCGGTGATCTTGAAGACTCGCTGCTTGTATTGCATGAGGCGGCACGATTTTCGGCCCCGGTTCCTCTGGCGGAACACTTCATTGCCGGGTTGCTGCTGGCTGAGCAGGGTGCAGTGGTTGGGGATGCTCCGACAACTATTGCCGTTGGCGATTTTGAAATCGATGATGCGCTGAATTTGAGTGGCAGTGCTGAAAATGTTGCGTTTGCACGCTGGTGCGGTGAGATCGTTTTAGCAGCACGTGGCACAGCGGGCATGAAGCTTTGCCGGATAGCCGTAGCGGAAACGGACCTCACTCCGGGACTGAGCGTCGCTGGTGAACCGAGAGATACCATCAGCGTTTCGCGCCAACTTGATGCGGCGAATGTCTTTGATGCAGGTGATGACATCGAGCATAGGATCCGACTGATGGGGGCGGCAACGAGGTCAGTCATGATGGCTGGAGCTCTCGAGTCGACGCTTGAGATGTCAGTACAATATTCACAGGAACGTTCACAATTCGGCCGCTCGATTTCAAAGTTCCAGGCGATTCAACACCAGTTAGCAGTAATGGCAGGTGAAGTTGCGGCCAGCACTTTGGCGGCGGATTGCATTAAGGAATCCTTCGCCAGTCTTAATGAAGTAGATATCGCGATTGGTAAAGCTCGAACCGGTGAGGCTGTTTCTGTTTGCACGGACCTGGCCCACGGTATCCACGGTGCCATGGGATATACCCTGGAGCATTCGTTGAATCACCGCACACGTAGACTCTGGTGCTGGCGTGATGAGTACGGCGCTGAAAAGGAATGGCAGTTGCTGATCGGTCAGAAATTTGTCGCAGGTGGTGCGGACAATCTCTGGGCGACAATTACCGATCAGTCGTGACGGATTTGCAGGTCATCCCGAGACCATAGACAGAAGGATCTCACGAGATCCTTCTGTCGTGCTCGATCGGCGTGCCGCATCCCCCGCTACATTCAGCCTGACAGTGCTTAGCGCAACGTAAATACCGAATCCAGCGAAGGCCGGTCGCTATCACAATGCACCTGACCGGTATCGATTATGCGGATCATTGCCGCCAGTACTGATCTGGCCGCAGCGGGATGCAGAGCCGGGTCTGTATCGGCATACATGCCCGGGATCATTTCTGGGATATTTGTGTAGCCATCCTTCAGGCAGGCAAGGATTTGCTGTTCCCGATCGAGGCGATGATCGATAAAAGCCTGGACGTAGGTCTTGACGTCGCGAATGCAGGGGCCATGCGCTGGCCAGTAGATATCCTCAGATCGATCGAGCAATTTCTCCAGACTTTCCATGTACTGGGTCATGTCGCCGTCCGGAGGGCCTATGACACTGGTGGCCCAGCCCATCACATGATCGCCGGTAAAAAGCACATTCTCTTCTTTCAATGCGTAGCAGGTATGGTTTGAGGTATGTCCCGGCGTGTAGACACTTTCCACTGTCCAGCCATCGCCTTCGATAAGCTCGCCGTCCGCAACACAGAAATCGGGATTGAATTCCATGTCGCCACCGGCTTCGGCCTGTACGCCTTCTGCCAGTTTTCCGGCACCGTGGGGTCCATAGCAGTAGGTTTTTGCAGGCCACACTTCCTTGAGTGGTGCAGCCGCTGGCGAATGATCCTGGTGAGTGTGAGTGATCAGCAGGTGAGTTACTGTCTCTCCGGCAAGCAGGACTTTTAATGCCTCGACATGCTCGTCCAGGAGTGGTCCCGGGTCCAGCACGGCGACATTACCCTTGCCAATAACGTAGGTATTGGTTCCATGAAAGGTAAAGCCACTGGGATTGCGTGCGGTAACCCGCCTGACGAGAGGGCTTAGCTGCTCAAGGGTGGCGTATTCAAAGTCATATTTGTAAGTAAAGGGAATTTCTGTGGACATGTCTCAGTTCTGACTGAACGGGCAGCAAAGCTTATCGAAAAACATGACTCGATGCGATGCATCCCTGTTCAGAATCGCTCTAGCGTCTGGCCACGGTGAAGGCGGGTTCGATCATTGCACCTTCGCGAGCCAATTGGTTTCCCAGGTAGGTACGAACAGCGGCACGGGTAGCCTGATAGTCCGGGTTGTCGCCTTGTGATTCCCGAAGGTCATGCAGGCTAAGGATTGCAGCGCTAAGTGCGGATCTGAGGTTTTTGGCTTCTTCTATCAACAACGTGGTTTCCGGGTAGGCACCCGGTTCAATAAGCTGCATTGCCAGTGCTGTTTTGATTTCGGCGATGGGTCTGTCCTGGCGGTCCAGATATTCACGGATATCTGCCAGCAGATGCCGCAGTTCAAGATTGTCGTCGAACAGGGCTTTGCCTTCCAGGTCGACCCGCAGTGTGGCATGTCGCATCAGGTTCCCTAGGGTCAGAACCATGCTTTTAGCGTAGGGTGATGTCATTTCCGGGACGATGTATTCCTCAAAGGTCCACTGAATCGACTTCATGATGTCTGTTGTTCGTGGATACATGTGTCACTCCTATCCTAATTGCCCGGGGACCGGTTCTGGTACTTTGACGATTCCGGTTACTGCTGCCAGACCCGACTGGCCGCGAAACACCATTTCCGTGGAGACCCAGGCGAGGCGTGCCATCAGGTCTGTGCCGTTTACCAGGGGCACACCTGCATTGTGCGAAAACATAGTCATGATCAGGCCATAAAGCACCCGGTAGTACTGCACTGAAGTGGCATCAACATGGATACCGCAGAGGTCTTCGTAGTAGTTCAGTGCTTTTTGCAGCCCCCAGATGTTTTCGCCATCTACGTTAATCTCCGGCACAAGGTCCTGGATTTGCGCCCAGTCGTAGGCAGGGTCACCAAGGGCCGCGAGTTCCCAGTCAGACATAGCGACGATTTTGCCATCCCTGAACACCTCTTCGCCCAACCCATTGGTCCCCTTGAGCAGTGAAATGCGTGACGCGTTGCGAGGTGCGTTATCCAACAGCCATTCGCGTGCTTCGGCCAGGACAGGAAAAGGCTGCATCTGAAACTCAGCAAGCTTTTTTTCAGTCGAAACAATAATGGTTTCAGCACAGTCGGCTGGGCTTTTTGGCACTTCCATGATTTCGTCAAAACCAAGTGCCTGCCAATCGCAGGTATGGATTTTCGCCAGATGCGATATGTGTTCCTGGGAAATGGCAATGCGCATGCCGTCATATTGAGGATCACGGTCAAGAAAGTGGGGAAGGTTCCAGTCACCTTCCACGTGGTCGCGAACATAAAAGGGGCGGCTGTCACCGGTCCATTCTGCGCTGTCTTCGTACCAGTAGACCCCAGGCACAGGGATATCGCTATCCTGCAGTCGCTCATACACGCCATATTCGAACGTAAGTGTTGCGGGGCAGATGGAGCCACCCGGCAGATTTCGCCGGAATACCAGCTTTCGAGGAGCTCTGTCTTTGGTGGAATATTCTACGAACCAGGTTTCGCGTGAGACGCCGCGTGGGAACTTCACCACGTCATGGACAGCTACTTCTTCCCCTAAACGAAAACTCAGATAGCGTTGCAGGTAGCCTTTGTCAAAATTGTTCTCTGCCATGATGCCTCTCTATTCAAAGCCATAGGGCCTGTAAGCGCCGTCGATTATCAGCTCCAGCTGACCGCACCCTTCTGAGACATTGCCGTCCGGGTCAGTGGATGTGATACGGGCGATGTGTTCATTGCCAGAGAGCCCCTTGATGGTGGGGCCTTGATAGAGCGTGTGTTCAAAAGGTGGATTAGAAACATCGAATTCGTCCCATTCCTGCTGCACGCCTTCGCCGTGATAGGACGACATGGCACCACCGTCTTTCCAGCTGCCAGCGTGATAACCGATGGTCAGGGGCGTCCAGGGGTAGCCTGCGACCTCGATATCATGCTGCCACCTGCCACCATTTTCATCGGTCAGAAGGATAGTGCCGCTTTTCAGCGACCGACTGTCGCCCAGAAATTCCAGTTCGTGGGTGCCGGAAACGAGCCGCAGGCGAGGTTTTTCCCAGCCATGGTCTATGGCGCCGTCAAATGGTGTGCCGAATACATCATTCATGTGCAATTGGTTGCCGTCTTCATCCTCGTGAAAGTGATAGAAGCCGGTATGGGTGCTGGTTTTGAAAGGTATCCAAATACGCAGCGCCCGACGGACGGCAGGTTTCTCTGCCGGTGGCAAAAGCTTGGTCTGATTTTTAAAAGGTGGCCGATCCGCGTAGATACCCCATGAATGGTCGCGGGTTGCCGTCCAGTTATCCTTTGATACTTCGATACGCTTGCCTTCAAACTCGATCCAGCCCTCGGCCGTACCGATCTGGGAATAACGAGTCTGGTCGGTAGACCGCCGCCCGCGGTTTGTGGCGAGGTGGTGTTCTTCTTCGTGAGCCGGGGCCAGGCCCAGCCAGTGCAGATCCATTGCTAAATCCGATGCATTGTCGGCGAGGGTCAGATGGATATCCTTGAAGGGTTCCTTAAAGGCGTAGCGAAGAGGGCCTATATGGGTGTCGAATGCTTCGCGCCAGATCCGACTGAAGCGCGTTGTGTACTGCCGTCCCCTGATGCAAACACCAACGTAACCACCGATCATGTCGGTATTTGGGCTGACGCGCATGCCGGTAAACAGGAATAGTTCTTCATCAGGGTTAAGCAGACCAAAAAAATATCCATCGTCCCATGCCGTATCCGAGCTTGGGATATGACTGAAAGGACGCGTAGCCTGGTGAACTGGAAATTCGTCGTAAGGTGTCAGCAATGTTCTTGTCCTCCCGAGACCTGCAAACTTGTTTAGAGGTTCCCTAGGTTAGTAAATTAACAAATAGAACTGAATCAAGCCATGGTGGGTAGGTGAATTTGGATCGCCACAGCCGGGGCTTGCAGCCGTGTTGTATTGAAAAACATGATACGATGCGGAGCGTGTCTACCTTTGGAAGAGTTGAGGAGGTTTCATGTCGTCTGACCAGGCGTCATTCGAGAGACTGATCGAAATTGGTATCGCACTCTCAGCGGAAAAGGATACAAACAAGCTGATGGAGACGATCCTGCTGGAAGCCAAGGATATCGGCAATGCGGATGGCGGTACGCTTTATATCCGTACAAAAGAAGACACTCTCAAATTCGAAATTCTCCGAAATGATTCTCTGGGTATCGCCCAGGGAGGCACAACCGGCGAAGAGATCAATATTCCGCCTCAACTCATGTACGTCGAGGATGGCGTACCCAATACCAGCCAGATTGTCAGCTATGCCGCATTGTTCGGTAAGACTCTAAACATCGCTGATGCCTACGATTCCACCGAATTTGACTTTTCGGGGACCAAAAAATTTGATGAAGGTACCGGCTATCGCACCACCTCAGTATTGACCGTACCACTCAAGAATAGTGTGGATGATGTTATTGGCGTGCTCCAACTCCTGAACGCCCAGGATCCTGACAGTGGCCAGGTAATAGCGTTTTCGGGTGACATACAGCCACTAATAGAAGCACTGGCTTCTCAGGCTGCTGTTGCCCTGGACAACGCCATTCTGATTGAGGCGCAGGAAAATCTGTTGGACTCCTTTATCACCCTGATGGCGCGAGCTGTGGACGCGAAATCTCCGTATACGGGTGGCCATTGTGAACGAGTGCCGGAACTGACCGAGATGCTGACAAAGGCTGCCTGTGAGTCTGTCGAACAACCCTTCTCAGAATTCAGTTTGAATGAGGAAGAGTGGTACGAACTGCACATCGGTGCCTGGTTGCACGACTGCGGTAAGGTGACCACACCTGAATATGTGGTCGACAAATCGACCAAGCTTGAGACCATTACCGATCGTATCCATGAGATTCGAATGCGGTTCGAGGTCGTCAAGAGAGAGGCTGTTATTGCCTGCCAGGAGAAGATCATTGCCGGGGAGGGTGAGGTAGATACACTGCGGGCTGAACTCGATGCAACACTTGCTCAGATCGACGATGACTTCAACTTTATCGCCGAGTGCAATCTCGGCGGCGAGTTCATGGCTGACGATCTGGTTGAGCGTGTCAAGCAGATTGCGGGGATCAGCTGGAACCGGACGCTCAGCGACCGCGCAGGTATCGCCCATGAAGAATTGAGGCGAAAGGAGCGTGAGCCGGAAAAGGATCTACCCTGTGTGGAGCCGCTGCTGTCAGACCGGATCGATCATGTCATCGAACACGATGCAGTCGTGCATTCTGCTGACCCTGATAATCCATATGGCTTCAAAATTGATGTGCCTGAAAATAAATACAACCTGGGTGAAATCTACAACCTCTGCATTTCCCGAGGTACGCTAACGAATGAAGAACGATTTAAAATTAATGATCACATTGTTCAGACTATTGTCATGCTGGAAAGTCTGCCGTTCCCCAAACATCTGGAGCGTGTACCTGAGATTGCAGGGGGGCACCATGAAAAAATGGACGGGACCGGCTATCCCAAAAAACTCGATGGGAAACAGATGTCGATACCCGCTAGGGTAATGGCCATTGCCGACGTTTTTGAAGCTCTCACCGCGGCCGACCGGCCGTATAAGTCACCGAAGAAGTTGTCTGACAGCATCAAGATTATGTCGTTTATGGTGAAGGACCAACACCTGGACTCTGAGCTGTTCAAGTTGTTTTTGACATCGGGTGTCTACCAGGATTATGCGGACAAGTATCTGCTGCCGAGCCAGGTCGACGAAGTTGATGTCTCCGCCTATTTGGGGTCAGAGTAAAGTGCCAGAGTAATAACTCTGGCACTTTACTCTGACCCCATTACTACCCCACCGCCAGTGTAGCGACATGGGTCTCGACACTGCCCGCCAGGGCATTTAGATCGTAGCCACCTTCAAGCGTTGAGATAAGCCGGCCCTGGCAGTAGCGATTGGCTGATTCGATCAGTTGTTCCGTTACCCATCGGTAGTCGGCGTCGACAAGTTGCAGTTCCCCCAGAGGGTCGGCTGTGTGGGCATCGAATCCGGCGCTCACCAGCAGCATATCGGGCTTGTGGCTATCGATCGCCGGTAGCCATTGTTCCGTGATTGCACGTCTGAAATCGTCACCACCGGCACCGCTGTTCAGCGGAGTATTGATGACATGTTCGTTGGCGAAATTCAGGTATCTGTGTGGATAGAAGTTATCCTGAAAACTGGAACAGACAAGGACTTCCGGTCGGTCTTTGAATATATCAATTGTGCCGTTACATTGGTGAACATCGAAATCGACGATGGCGACCCGGTTAATTTTCGGGTGCTGGAGTGCTGTCTCTGCGGCGATAGCGATATTGTTGAACAGGCAAAATCCCATGGCGACGGACAGCTCAGCGTGATGTCCCGGGGGACGCACGGCACAGAATGCACGTCGGGCTTCACCGTCGAGGACTTCATTGACCGCCGCGCTGCAGGCGCCAGCCGCCAGCTTTGCCGCTCTAAGGCTTCCGGGGCTCATATAGGTATCGGGATCAAGCCTGACTACCTGGGTGCTGGGCTCCGCACCGTTGATGGTTTCTATGTGCTCTGGTGTGTGAACGCGTGCTATTGAGGCATCGTCAATCTCTTCAGCCAGATGGACCTGCATCTCATTGGTTAGGCCACTTTCGATTAAGCGATCCATCACCGCTCGAAGACGTTCGGGTCTTTCCGGGTGCCGTTGAAGTTCGTGGCGCTCGCAGTCCGGATGCGTGTAGAGAGTCATAGTCATCATAGTTCTCGCTGCAAGATGATCGATTTGTAGTCCCGATAGATATTAAAATGCGTCTCCAGCACAGGGAGGTATGGGCTGTCAGCGGCATGATGGTCATTGATCTTCTCAATGCTGAGTTGCTTCACCGGTTGAAATGCCCGGTATGAAAGATGATTCAGGATCTGCAGATATTGGCCTAGATCCTCACAGCCCGGGTCGACGTGGAAAACCAGCTCTCTGCCTCGTTTGCCGACAGTGAGTACGAGTCTGGTACCGTGGTAGACCAGATAGTTCGACGGAATTCTTCTCGGCAGATCATTGCCGTGAATGCCGAGGCCGAGCCCTGATGGGCTGATTGGATCGGTGGCATTGATAAAGAACACCAGATCATCCCGGTTTTCCTGAAAGTGCCGGAGGCTTTCCGGCGTCATAAACTGAGGGCCGGGAATCTGCTCGAAAAAACGGCCTGATACTACTTCGCCACTCAGCTCCATTAAACGGAGCGCGCGGAACAGGCTGCGCCACTCCATGGCGTCGGATTCCCGCGTACAGAGCTCTCTGAAGATTATGCCGTTGCGATTCAGTGCCAGGCGAACCCGCTCCTTTTCCAGTTCCTGTTGTTCGATCGGCTCGAGATCGCCGTCTGTCTGAGGTACCCGCAACCAATTACCAGCGAATGGAGAACGAGATCGCCAGTTGTTGAAGGCTCGTCGTCGATTACTTTTTGCAATGGTCTGCATGTCATCCGGAGGCTTGAATTCCGTTTCAATCCCTCGTCTCAATGCGAGTACGGCATCGTTGGTCAGTTGCGAATGCCAGACTTCCTGCCAAATCCGTACTGTCAGTTCTGCCGAGGATAGATCCGATCTTTCCAGCAGACCGTTGAAGTCGTAGCGAACATGATCCTGGGTAATGAGATCTGAAGAAGTCTCGCTGGCAGGCAGGATCAGATCGAGATCGTCCTGCAGGCAGAATGTCGCCGTCTTTTCACCAAGGCCTAGCCACATCAGTTCACCTTCCTGGAATAGCAGGTCCAGTTGCCCCGGCTCATAGTTATTGAGCCGGGCAGGTAGGATTTCGGTTTCCCATAGTGCCGCCGGTAGCGGAAGACCCCGGAGCCGGTCCACACACTCATAGAGTCGGTCCAGTGGGTCGGTAGCTGTCTGGCGGGTTTGCCAGGCGAAGAGAAAGGGTATCAGTGCTTCAATGGGTTTCGCTTCAATACTGCTTCTTCGACTTGCTCGCTGCAGGCGGAGCAGATACTCATAGTTGGCTGCGTCGCAATAGTAGAGCTGATCGTCGTCTTCCAGCAGTTGGTCGGAAATCAGCGTGTGATTCTCGGTCAGGCTTAGCAGGCAGCTCATCAATTCACCGGGATCGATACCAAGCTTGCTCTCGATTCCTTCCATCGAGATGGGACCGTAGTATTGGAGCCAGTTTGCCAGGAACGTTTCAAGGGCTTCTCGATTACCCGGGTTGTCAGTGTCGGCAAGCAATGCACTGAATCGTTTTTCATCGTCGATGGATACGATCAGTGAGCCATTTCTGATAGGCCGACAGGTAGCGGGGGCCGGTTCAAAGTCGAGTCGAGTGATGAGAGCTTGCCACTCATCGATCGAAATAGCGGATCGTTCCGTTATCCAGTCTGTAAGATCTTCGTCATCCTGTGGCAGCCAGGATTCAGCCAGCCGCTGACGTTGCTGTTCGAACTCGAGGACGAGAGCCTGCTGGAGCCTGGGTCTCAGGCCAGGGGAGAAAACGACTTCCTTGAGCAGATCTTCGCCGAGTTGCGATTGCCGATTGGATTTGGGTGTGTCCAGCATGTACATGTAGGTATTGATCTGACTCCAGGCAACTGACTGTGCAAAGGGACTCGGCGTAGCTGTCTCAATCTCAGTAACTACAATTTCCCCGGCTTCGACTTCTGAAAGCACGAGTTTCAGATTGTCCATGTCGAACTCATCTTGCAGACAGGTTCGCCAGGTCTCCAGCAGGATGGGAAAGTCCTCGTATTTCAGTACGGCATCTATCAGTTTCTGGGATTGTAATCGGCTCATCCACAGGGGTTTGCGCTCATTGAATCGGCCTTTGGAAAGAAGAAGGGATCGACCTGCGTTTTCCCTGAATCGTGCGCTGAAGAACCCGGAGCCTTCAAGCCGAAGACGCAGCAGGGACTCGAGCCTGTGTGCGGGCACCATGGAAAGGATCTCTTCTGCCGCCAGTGCATGAGGTAACTGCACGACGATGGATTCGTTGGCAACAAAGACCTCAGGCAACTCACCGAACTTCTGTTCCCAGGCGGCTTCCAGTGCCATGGCGAGTGGCCGGTTGACCCTGGAGCCCCAGCCGGTGTGGATGACGAGCTGCTGACCGGCGGTGCGACCCGGCGCCGAATTGATATGTTCGAACAGTAGGTGGTGACGATGGGG
>JABHYO010000182.1 GCA_018656865.1 Gammaproteobacteria bacterium
ACGCAAGCTGTAAAAACCCTCTCTGGAGAAATGACCGAGGGAGGATCGCTGGGTGGTGGCGCCGGACCCATTACTGCAAAGGGTATGTTGTTTGTCAGCTCAGGCTACGGCTTGTATTTCCACATGCCAGGTAACGCCCTCCTGGCATTTGGCCTGCCCGACGAGAGCCAGGTTACATCGCAGTGATCAGGGCCGCGGCTGTTACGAGCCTGGTGTGGCCGATTCATTCAGCCGCAATTCCCGGACATCCCGCACAAAAAACAGTACGGTTGTCGTGACAAGAATCAACGCCGCACAGCTGAGCAAGGTCACGCGATAACCTACGACCTCATAAAGGTAGCCGAAAAACAGGATGCCGAGCGGCGCCAGTGCGAAAGATCCTAGAAAATCATAGGCACTCACCCTGGAAAGCATTTCAGGTTCGACATGGGTCTGCACCGTCGTCTGCCAGAGTACGATGAACACCTGACGTGCAACGCCACTGATCAACGACCCGAGGATCAACCACCCAAGTCCAAGGGGTCCTGCCAACATCAAAGGCAGAATCGCGAAGAACAGGATCATAAAGGCACTAACCAGCATCGTACGCTCCACACGAATTTTCATCGCAACGAACCCGCCCAGCAGCGTACCGGCACCGAGCGCTGCGGAGATGAGACCCCAGTCGACCGAACCATTCATATAGGTGCGCGTCACAGCCGGCCCCAACAAGCCGTTTACACTTTGTAGGCTGGCGGCAACAAAAGAAAACTGCACCACCATGATCCAAAGCCAGCGATGAGAGACAAATGCCTGCCAACCCTTGCGGATATCCTCTACAAAGCTGGCTGGTGGCGGTTTGATCTGCCTGGCTGGCCTCAGGGCAAAGTACATTAGCCCCGCCACCGCAAAAGTTGCTGCATCCAGCGCCAGGGCAATCCCGGGTCCAACGACGGCAACCAGCACACCGGCAAGTGCAGTACCGAGCACCAGTGACGTATTCCTGGCAATCCCGAGCAGGCTGTTGGCATCCTGCAGTTGATCACGAGCGACGATCAGCGGTATCAAACCAGTGGTTGCAGGAAACGTAATTGCGATAACCACGCCACTCGCCAGTGCCAGTCCGGTCAATAGAGGTACGGTTGCAAATTCAGCGATAAAGGCAGCTGCAGTCAGCCCCTGAAACAGCGAAGCCCAGACGCAGGCAAAGACGATCAATAGGCGCCGGGAGGTCCGATCGGCCAGCGTACCACTGACCATAAGAACGACCAGCTGTGCCACCACGGGCGCAGCGATCACGATCGCTGAAGCACTGGTGGACCCGGTCAGATCCAATACCCCGAATGCCAGCGCAATCGGAGCCATGGAACTGCCGAATGTCGAAATCAGTGTTGCCAGGAACAGAAGGAGGAAATTCCGTTCCTTAAGAAGACTTACACCCGCTGGCATAGATCACACAACCGACCAGTTCCCACACCTGCAGAAAAGTACGAGCCTGGCAATTTCTTAATGTTCAGCCTCTATACAAGCCAGCGAGGCCAGGGGGGTCTGACGGAATATTCGCAAACGCCATATCCCTTCTCACCTGTTTCTTCCACTTCAAAGTCGAAAAATGGTTCATAGCAGTCAAGACGATTTTCAAGATCATTCTCGCCACGATCCCAGAGCTTCACCTGACCATACTTGCGACCGGTGCGAACATGGATTGTCTCCCCATCAGGTAGCTGCAAGGCATAACGGAAAGCGGCCGCATCCCGCTCGTTGTCAGACATGAGCACCTCGCAGGTACCGCCAAGCATAGCCCGCGAACCATTGGCATCAGACAGAAAACCACCGAAGGGGGAATCCGGCTGATGACGGCCGTAGACGTTGATGTGCTTGTCCGCCAGTTGAATACTTGGCCAGAAATGGCCTGGCTCATTCTGTTGGGAGTATTCCCAGGGCGGCTCATCGGCGAATCTTGTAGACCAGGAGTGATCCCGGTGAGACCAGGAATCCAGCTTCCTGATGTCTCCTTTGGCCGGACCGCCGCGAATCTCGAATGTGCCCGTGCAGTGCAGGCCCTGTTCAAAATGACCACCATAGTAATTGGCGTGGACCAGAGGATTACCATTGATGCTGTCTTCGTAGTCGAAAACGGGAAAGCGACCTTTGAAGTTCAGGTCGAAACCGAACCGCGGTCCGTCGAAAGTGATTTTGATCTCTTCCAGAGGGTTGATCACCTCGTAGGTCAAAAGGCCGTCACTCCAAGGACCCTGATCCGGTTCTTTCGTCAGGGGATGCTTATTGCCGTACTGTTGTTGCACGCCATCGATCACATAAAGTGCCTCGAAACGCCCCCAACCCTTGTTCGTTAGATGAAAATGGTTGATGCCAAAGATATTGGCTTCTCGATCCACAACACTAACCCAGAGAGTGTCACCGAACAGGCCGGCATCATGTTCATCCGGCGCCGCATGTCTGTATTCGTCTTCCGCCTTTACTACCATTTCGCATTCTCCTAGCCATTTCTGTCCTGCCAATGTACCACTATTACCGGGCCAGAGTGCCCAATTCAAATTCGAAATAGGTACGCTATCGAAGTAGTTATCGTAAACGTCTTATTCGGCAGTCTTGCTATGCGGCCTGGGCACCAGAACTGCCGGGAGCGCCATGAATTCCACCGTAGACGCTACACTGGCGGGCACTTTCATTTGTTTGGTACGACACGGTCCTCTTTAATGTCGTGACCTCAAGGTATCTTCTTAACAGCCTAATGGTTGAGTGTCATACTGTCGCCCCCTGGATTGCTATGAACAAATCGCCAATGGATTACTTACCTCTTTTTTTTGACCTGAAAGGTCAGCAGTGCCTGATTGTGGGTGGAGGTGATGTAGCCTACCGAAAAGCAGATTTGCTCGTGCGTGCGGGTGCGAAGCTTCGCGTCGTCTCGCCGGAAATTTGCGACGCCTTGAATAAGCTCGTCGAGGCAGTCAGTGGTGAGTACTACCAGAAAAGGTATGACAGTACTCTTCTGGCCGACATGACTCTGGTTATTTCAGCAACTGATGATGTTGATATTAACCAGCAGGTTTCCATTGATGCCAGGGTGAATGGGTTGCCTGTAAATGTTGTCGACAATGCAGGCTTAAGCAATTTTATCGTGCCTGCCATCGTTGATCGTTCGCCGATTATGATTGCGGTTTCGAGCGGCGGAAAATCCCCGATATTGGTTCGATTGCTGCGAGGTAAGATCGAGTCGATGATTCCGGCGACCTATGGGCTATTGTGCGACCTGGTTGGCCGCTATCGCGACCAGGTAAAAAGTCGTTTCAGCTCCATAGAACAGCGCCGTAGCTTCTGGGAGATCGTACTGCAGGGGCCAATATCAGAAATGGTTTTCGCTGGTAAGGATGAAAAAGCTGAAGATATGCTGAAAGAGGCGATCGCTTCATCAGATGACAATGCATCTGGCGTAGGGGAAGTCTATCTAGTGGGAGGTGGTCCTGGCGATCCTGATCTGCTGACTTTTAAGGCGCTCCGCCTTATGCAGCAAGCCGATGTTGTGGTATACGATCGTCTGGTGTCGACAGGTGTTGTTGATTTGTGTCGTCGTGATGCTGAACGTATTTATGTTGGCAAAGCTCGTAGCAATCATGCAGTGCCTCAGGAAGAGATAAACGATCTGCTCGTAAGATTGGCCAACGCCGGCAAACGTGTCTTGCGTCTGAAAGGTGGTGACCCCTTTATCTTCGGCAGGGGTGGTGAAGAAATTGAACAGCTCATGGTCCAGGGCATCCCGTTTCAGGTCGTGCCGGGTATTACGTCGGCATCAGGGTGCGCTGCTTATGCGGGTATCCCTCTGACTCATCGAGACTATGCACAGTCAGTTCGTTTTGTAACAGGCCATCTTAAGGATGATTCATGTAATTTGCCCTGGCATGAAATGGTGAGTGGCCACCAGACGATTGTCATCTACATGGGTTTAATCACCTTCGAGCTGATCTGCGAAAACTTAATCAGCCACGGTATGGATTCTGAGATGCCAGTCGCGCTGGTTGAGAAGGGAACTTTACCTGAACAGCGAGTCGTGACAGGAACCTTGTCGACAATATCCTCTATTGCCGAAAAGGCAGAAATCAAACCTCCGGCGCTCGTCATTGTGGGTGAAGTGGTCAAGTTGCGCGAAAAGCTCAATTGGTATGGCGCAACGTGAACCAGCTAAATGGTCTGTTGATCTGTATCATTGAGCACTTTTGGCGAACATACTAAAGTGATCTGCATTAAGTTGAGCCAGCGCTGTTGACTGACTCGAAATAGCTCTGCTGTTTCACTCAAACCACGCTGTTTTGTCTAAGCAAGAACGCTATGAACCGTAATCTCCTCCTTCTGGGACTTTGTCTTTCTACCGTCCATGGTGTGTTGGCCGCCGAGCCATCTGTCGCTCGCCAGGCTGAATTGAAGCACCTGTTGCTGCATGACTGCGGGTCTTGCCACGGGATGACGTTAAATGGTGGTCTCGGCCCAGCACTCACACCTGATGTTCTGGAGAACAAACCAGCAGAATACCTGTTTCAGGTCATTAGCAATGGTCTTCCCAATACGCCGATGCCGCCCTGGGAAGGGATCCTTGATGAGGCAGAGATGCGCTGGATAGCAGGTGAACTTAAGGATGGGCTTGATTGATGAGGATCAAATTCCGGTTAATCCAAAATGCACTGAAACTGACCGCATTGTCGCTTCTGATAGGTACTTCGTCATCTTGTCAGACTCCAAGGGGCTCTGGTGACATGGGTGTTATTATCGAGAGAGCAACGGGCAGCGTTCAAATCGTGGAACACTCAACAAGTTCGAAACTTCATCACGTGGAGGGCCTGGGTGATCTATCGCATGCGTCGATCGTCTTTTCTCGAGATGAACGATACGCCTATGTTTTTGGCCGTGATGGAGGATTGACCAAGCTGGATATCTTGAATGGTGCGGTTGCTAAACGAATTGTGCAGGGCGGCAACAGCATTGGTGGTGCGATCTCACAAGATGGAGATCTGGTTGCTGTTTCTAACTATGAACCAGGCGGTGTTCGCATTTTCGATGCCAGCAGTCTTGAACTCATTGCTGATTTACCTGCCATCGGCACCAACAACATTCGATCTAAAGTGATTGGTCTGGTTGATGCGCCTGGTGACAGGTTTGTTTTTTCCCTATATGAAGCTGATGAGATCTGGATCGTCGATCTGACGGATCGTGAGCATCCGGAGACGATAAAGTTTACCGAAGTCGGTAGACAACCTTACGATGCGTTGATTACACCTGATGGCCGTTACTACATTGCAGGACTATTTGGTGAAAATGGCATGGCGTTGCTCGATCTCTGGCACCCTGAACGAGGTGTGCGGCGTATTCTTGATCAATACGGTCGGGGTAAAGAGAAGATGCCAGTCTATAAAATGCCGCATCTGGAAGGCTGGGCGGTTGCGGGTGACACTGCATTCGTCCCTGCTATCGGACACCATGAAGTGGTTGTGGTTGATCTGCGATCCTGGGGTCAGGTGTCAAGGATACCGGTTCACGGACAGCCAGTTTTTGTCATGGCACGTCCTGATGGACGACATGTCTGGGTGAACTTTGCGTTTCCAGACAATGATGTCATTCAGGTCCTTGACACGGAATCCAAGAAGATCATTCGAACATTGAAACCGGGCAAGGCGGTTCTTCATATGGAATTTACGCCCAGAGGAGAAAAGGTCTGGGTTTCAGTGCGTGATGAAGACCAGGTGCAGATCTACGACACTCACAATTTTGAAAAGGTGACGACGTTACCAGCAGAAAAGCCTTCTGGCATTTTTTTCACAAACCGCGCGCACAAGATCGGGTTGTAATGACGTGAATAATCTTGAGCAACGCCTGTTGAACGAGTATCAGCGCGAGTTTCCGCTAGTCTCGAAACCTTTCGCAAAGATTGCCAGGGAACTTGAATCGGATTGCGAATCTGTCTTGGGTTATCTCGAAAATCTGCAGAGCTGTGGAAAAGTCAGCCGTATTGGACCTGTTTTCAAGCCTAATCAACTGGGAGCCAGTACACTGGCTGCAATGAGCGTACCCGCCGCTCAACTCACTGAGGTTGCTCAATTAGTCAGTGATTTTCCTGAGGTGAATCACAATTATGAACGTGAGCACGCGTTTAATCTTTGGTTCGTGGTGGTTGCCGCCGATCGTCACGCACTGCAGGATGTGCTGGATGATATTGAAAGTGTGAGCAGTTTCGAAGTGATAAGTTTGCCGCTGGTGCGGGAATATCACATTGACCTGGGATTCAACTTGTTTCCTGAAGGCGAGAGTCAGAAGGTCAGAACCGCTGGCAGCGAATCCATTGAAAACGAATCGGGTAGTGATTCATCGCTGATAGCTGCCATCCAGACAGGCTTGCCGCTTGTAGAAAGACCCTACGCTGCCATTGCCGAGCAGTTGGGGCGTTCAGAGGAGTCGGTGATCGGGAAGATCGCAGAACTCCAGCGCACGGGTATCATTCGACGATTTGGGGTTGTTGTTCGTCATCACGAGTTAGGTTTTCGGGCAAATGCGATGGTTGTATGGGATGTGCACGATAATCAGGTCAATACGATTGGTGAGAAGTTGAGTGCCGAGGACAAGGTCACGCTTTGCTATCAGCGACCAAGGGCTCTGCCGCGTTGGCCTTACAATCTGTTCTCTATGGTCCACGGGAAAGATCGGCAAGCGGTGATGGACTATGTCAGCGAACTCGCTGCGAGACTGGGACTGGCTTCAATACCTCACGAGTTACTCTTCTCTCGGCAACGCTTTAAGCAACGGGGCGCGAGGTATGTGGCCAGTGAAAAGTAAAAGGACGCAATCCTGATGGATGAGCTTGACCGAAAAATTGTGAATGCTCTGCAACGAGATTTTCCGATTTGTGATCACCCATTCGCCACTGTGGCGGCGGATCTTGGAACAACGGAACTTGATCTGCTCTCTCGATTACAAAAGCTGCGGGATGAAAACATCCTTACCCGTTTTGGCCCACTTTATAATGCCGATAGATTCGGTGGCGCAGTCAGCCTGTGTGCAATGGCTGTGCCAAATGATGACTTTGACGAGGTAGCCGAAAAAGTGAACGCCTATTCTCAGGTCGCACACAACTACGAACGTGGCCACACGCTGAATATGTGGTTTGTACTGGCGACAGAAACTCAAGATGAATTGCTTGAAACGTTGACGCACATCGAAACTGACACTGGTTTGACCGTTCGCAACATGCCCAAGCTGCAGGAATTTTATGTGGGACTGCACTTTGAAGTCTAGTGAGACAGCTCCGAATGAAATGACATCGGACGCTCTGGCCCTGCTGGATCGTGAAGTTATTTTAGCAACGCAGGCTGGCTTGCCTCTGGTGCCGGAGCCCTATCAGCAGATTGCCGATCAATTGAAAGTGAATGTCAGTCTGCTGAAGCAACGTTTAACGTTGATGCGAGATGATGGTCGGATCAGACGCATTGGCGCTGTGCCTAATCACTACAAACTCGGGTATACCGCAAATGGCATGTCCGTCTGGGATGTGCCTGATGATCGGATTCAGATGCTTGGCGACGCAGTTGGGGACCTTGGCTTCGTCAGCCACTGCTATCATAGGCCCCGGTTTTTGCCGGATTGGTCATATAATCTCTTTGCCATGGTTCACGGTCGTGATCGTGATGAAGTTTTTGAGAAAGCAAAAATAATCAAGGAGCTGTTGGGTGACGATTGTCGCGCCCATGACATTTTGTTCAGCAGTCGTATTTTAAAGAAAACCGGTATTCGAATAGGAGGCTGAGTGATGTTTCGTATTTCACAGTACATGCAGGAATTGAGAAACCCGACGCCCCTGGGGCCAAAACGAAACCCTCCAGGTCCAGTCGTCATCTGGAACCTCGTCCGGCGATGTAATCTGGCTTGCAAGCACTGCTACTCGATATCTGCAGATGTAGATTTCCCGGGTGAACTGTCGACAGATCAGGTTTTTCGTGTGATGTCTGACTTGAAGCATTTTAAAGTGCCGGTGCTAATTCTCTCAGGTGGTGAGCCTCTGCTTCGACCCGATATTTTCGAGATATCCAGCCACGCAAAATCAATGGGTTTTTATGTTGGCTTGTCGACCAATGGCACCATGATTGACGAGTCCAATATCGATAGTCTTGCAGAGATGGGATACAACTATGTCGGCATCAGTATCGATGGCAGGCGTGAGACTCATGATGAGTTTCGCCAAAAGCAGGGCGCGTTTGATGCGTCTCTTAAGGGCGTGCGGCTATGTCAGGAGGCTGGTATAAAGGTTGGACTGCGCTTCTCGATTACGCAGGAGAACGCCGGTGAGCTGCCGTATCTGCTAAATGTCATGAGAGAAGAAAACGTGGATAAGTTCTACCTTTCCCACCTGAACTATGGCGGACGAGGTAATCGACATCGTGGTCACGATACCATCCACCAGATTACACGCGAGGCGCTAGACTTGATGTTTGATGCCTGTTGGGTAGATCTTAAAGCAGGCAACGATCGCGAGTTTGTCACCGGTAACAATGACGCTGATGGTGTGTATTTTCTGCAATGGGTCAAAAAGCGATTTCCGGAACGATATGACCACATGCGTGCCAAGCTGGCGCTTTGGGGTGGAAATTCTTCGGGTGTCAATGTGGCGAATATCGACAATTTAGGGAATGTGCACCCCGATACATTCTGGTGGAATTACAATCTGGGCAATGTGCTGGAAAGATCTTTCGCGGATATCTGGCAGGATACATCGGATCCGCTGATGGAGGGATTCAAAGCCATACCTCGAACCCTCAGGGGGCGATGTGGTGCATGCGGTTTTAAGGATGTCTGCGGTGGCAATACACGCGTCCGGGCTTTTCAGACCACAGGTGATCCCTGGTGGGAAGATCCTGCCTGTTATCTGGATGATGAGGAACTCGGGGTCAATCTGGAAGACTATGAACAGGAAAAACCACTGCCCCTTGATCTGAATGTCCGGACGATACGTTTTGCTGAATAGCAAATCCCTGTTTTTCTTGCTTGCCGCTTCGATTGGCATCCCTGCTTATTCTCAAGTTGAGGCGGAGCTGTTTCAGACTCACTGTGCTGTATGTCATGGGTCTGACCGACTGGGTGTCAGTGGGCCAGCGCTCCTACCTGAGAACTTGCGACGTGTCCGAAAAAAGCAGGCGGCCAGTTCGATTGCTAATGGTCTCCCGGCAACACAAATGCCAGCTTTTTCAGGCGTGCTTCAACCAGAAGAAATAGCGTCGCTTGTTGAATTCATCTATACACCGCTTGCAAAGACGCCTGCGTGGGATGAGCAAACCATTAGGAGGAGCCATAGGGTTCTCAATCCAGAGCTTGTCGAGGGGACGGCCAAATCAAGTCGTCCGGTTTATGAGGCTGACCCATTGAATGTATTTCTGGTGGTTGAGGCGGGAGACCACCATGTCTCAGTGCTTGATGGGGATACCTTTGAAACGATTCATCGATTCAAGTCTCATTACGCATTGCATGGGGGGCCAAAATACACTTCCGATGGGCGGTTTGTCTATTTTGCTTCTCGGGATGGCTGGGTTACCAAATATGACATGTACAGGCTTGAGATCGTCGCAGAAACTCGCGTCGCCATCAATACGCGCAATCTTGCTGTCTCCGGCGATGATAGGTATGTCCTGGTCGGTAACTACCTTCCGCACACCATGATCATGCTGGATGCGACGGATCTAAATTTGATACGGATCATCCCAGTGACCGATCAGCAGGGTCACAGCTCAAGAGTCAGTGCCGTTTACACGGCCGAACCACGACAAAGTTTTATCGCTGCACTAAAAGACTTTGAAGAGGTTTGGGAGGTTCACTATTCAGGACAAATCTCGAAGATTGGTGGTCCGGTCATCGATCGGATTAAGCTTGATGACTACCTGGACGACTTCTTCTTTGACTCAGCGTACGAAAATATTATGGGCGCTGCACGGAACGCCAAGAACGGGCAGGTGTTCAATCTGACAGAAAAAAGAAAAGTGGCAGACTTGGATCTGACTGGTATGCCGCATCTGGGTTCGGGTATTACATGGGTCTACAACGACACCGTCGTGCTTGCGACCCCGAACCTTCAAGAAAATACGGTGACCATCATCGATACAAACAACTGGAAGACCATTAAGAAACTGGAAACTCTGGGGCCAGGGTTTTTCATGCGCAGCCATGAAAATTCTCCGTATGCTTGGGTTGATGTGTTTGTAGGGCCCAACAAAGATGTTATGCACGTCATCGACAAGGCAACTCTGGAAATCGTCCGGACATTGAAACCAGCGCCAGGTAAAACCTCGGGCCACATTGAGTTCACCCGAGATGGTCGCTTCGCTGTTCTTAGCATCTGGGAGATGGATGGCGAACTCATTGTCTACGATGCGAAAACGCTGGAAGAAACCAGACGAATCCCCATGAAAAAACCGGTGGGCAAGTACAACGTCTACAATAAAATTACCCGGTCATCAGGCACCAGTCACTAGCCTCGGTACTGACAAGTTGCGATTAGGGCGAACAACCACCCTTACCAGTACGCCACTACTACCTGACGAATGGTCTTGCGGAAGACACGGCAATTCTGTTTATCTGTATGAGGATCCTGACGTAATACCTGATGACATAGAGTTCATTGGAGTCGCGAACGTTATAATGCTTGAAGACGAAGAAACCATTTATGATTTCAGCGCGGATATATAGACAATCAAAATTTGTGGTCGATCATCGTTCAATGAATAGATAGGCATTGATCATTACATGCGCTACCCCACAACCAAGGTCTATGACCCAGACAACGGAAAATAAAGATGATGAAAATACTCGGCCTCGTGTCGCTCACCCTGGCGCTTGCGTCCTGCACGACCTTTGATGCCTACACAGGGGAAGAGAAGATATCAAAAACTGCGATTGGCAGTGGAATTGGTGCCAGCGTTGGTGCTGTTATTGCCTACCTTGACAATAAAGATACAGACAGCCGTAAACGTAATCAAAGAATCCTGGCGGCAGCTGCGGGCGGCGCAGCTATTGGTGGCGGGATCGGTTACTACATGGATGCTCAGGAAGCGAAATTGCGTCGGCAACTGCGTGGTTCGGGAGTAAGCGTTGAGCGAGTAGGTGATAATATTAATCTACTGATGCCCGGCAATATCACTTTCAATGTGAACAGGGCTGATCTACAACCAGACTTCTTGGGGGTCCTTGATTCAGTTTCTCTGGTCTTGAATGAATACAATCGTACGATCGTCGTTGTTGCCGGTCACACCGATAGTACCGGTTCAGAGGCTTTCAACCAGGGATTGTCAGAACAGCGCGCGAGCACCGTTTCCCAGTATCTATCAGGTCGAGAAGTCCTCATGGAACGACTGGACGTGATCGGGTTTGGTGAAAGACAACCCGTAGTCTCTAACGAGACGGCAGAGTTGAGAGCAATGAATCGGAGAGTGGAAATTACGCTTGTTCCCGTAGAGGCATAATTTTCTGTACATTGAGTTATTCGCATCCGAGTTTACAGTTTGTTCTATGAATGCAGGTCAGTGGCGCTGATCCACTGACCGACGAATTGGTGATTGAAGGCACGATCACAGGGTATGACGGGGTGTAATTCCAAAAGCGGCAGCAAAGTCGGACAAAGGCAAGAAAAACAAGGGTAAACTCCAGTCATCATCCGCCCTGCCCGAATCTCAATCACATATGGCATCAGGTCAACTCAAAGATCCATCATTCATCGCCTGGACAACCTTCATGGTTGCCCTGGTCTGTTTTCACGGGATCTTTTCACTATTTTTTCCAATCCAGGACGGTTTTCTTGGCCATGACTACTCGCTGGCCTTACCGGCTTACTACGATGGTGCTCTCTGGTTTCAAAATAATGGCATATCGGCCATACCCTGGTTCACTCCCTCATTCTGCGGGGGGCAGCCGTTTTTCGCCGATCCCCAGAGTTCATATTTCTCGCTACCTCAATGGTTGATGTTCTTCCTTGGTCCCCTCACTTCGCTCTACATCCTTCTAATGATTCTTGCCTCACTGCAGTACTGGGGAATCTACATTCTTTCACGCCGTGTTTTTCACCTTTCAGCTTGGGCGGCGAGCGCTGCAGGTGTCGCCTTCATGTTCAACACTTTTGTCGTCCACAGGATGATTATCGGGCACGTCGGCTTTCACGGCTTTGCGCTCGTGCCCTGGATCACTCTGCTTCTGGTGGCCAGATGGGAGATACCGGTCTACCCCCTGAATAAGGGAGGCAATATTGTGCTCGCGGCATTGTTGATAACCTACTGGTTCCAGTCAGGTATGGGCTCGGTTGTTATTCCAGCCGCGCTCTCTGTAGCAGCGATAGCATGTATCGCAGGCTTGAGGAATCTGATCGATTTACCGCAACTGTTGACCAGAGGCTTCGCAGCTTCAGTTCTCGCGCTTGGGATTTCTGCCTCAAAAATCTTCGCAGGGCTAACATTCATGTCGAGCTTCCCGCGCGATGGTTATAAATTACCAGGCTTTGAGAGCACTATCGCCAGTATCGAGATGGCGTTGCGCGCAATTTCGACACCTTCGCAGTCTGTTTATCATCGTGGAACCGAGCTGATTCAAAATCAGCAGTGGAGCCTCGCACCACACGAGTGGAGCTACAGCCTGACCCCTGTCCCTCTATTAATAGTCGCTCTGGCTGGCCTTTTACTGCTACCAGCCACAGCTGGCTTCTTCAAGCGAGGACTGACGCCACTGAAGGCTTCGTTTCTTGCTGGGTTGTCCCTGATTTTATCTCTGCCGATCCTGCTGAATATCTACACACCGGAATGGAACTCAACACTCAAACAGATTCCGCTGATAAAGAACAACAGTTCCCTGATTCGTTGGTACATCATTTATATACCTGTACTGGCAATTGCACTGGGACTTGCCATTGACTCGGTGCCGCATTGGAAAAAGTGGACTCCAATTGTCGCCGGGTTCTGCATGGTCGCGATCATTACAATGGCGGCTACAGAAAATAGAAAGTACTACTTCACAGAGGGATCGACTCATCTTGCCATTCCCGCTATCCAGGCCTGGTCATCTCTCGGTCAAACGAAACCCAGCATTAAGGAAGTCAGAGTCGTCGATAGGATCACTTCCCTCGCAGGCAATGACATCATCTACGCTGGCTATTCCCAGCTTCTCTGCTACAACCCTGGTTTCGGCTATAGCCGCGAGCATTTCCCCGTCAAAACTTTGCGTCGAGGCTTGCCTTTGATGGAACAGGAAGGTGTCTTTAACCTCAAGAACCCTGCCTGTTATGTCTTTCCGGATGAAAACAATTGCGCGGTCGGCGATCACTTTCGCCTGGATCAACGCGATCGCCTTACAAAATTTATCAACTACCGACCGTTTGAGTTCGCCATCAGCTCGACGCAATTGCTGGCGAATCGTACAACGTTGTTCTCACTTTTTCTCGCCGGTTTGTCGCTGATTCTCATGGCGTTTACCCAATTCACTCTAATTGTGTCTACTCTGAAAACCCGATTTTTCGTATGAGTTCCTCAGCCGGATTCAATATCACGAAAAATCGATCATTGACTGCCAGCAGCCTGCCCTCATTGGCCGGACCAAGAAGCGTTTTCACCCTTTCATAGCTGTGATGCTTGCCGATGATGGCAGTACCTCCCCCTTTTCGCTCTCGAATCTCCTGAAGAATTCGAGGGTCCCGGTCGTTACTTCCATACCACCGACAAAGTGTCTGTTTTTGAGTTTCAAACATGATATTCCACTGCAACATAGGATCAGTGACGTAGGCCGACCTTATGTTTTCCTCTGCCAGTAGCATCACAAGCATGGACATTGATTCTCGATCTGGCTTATAGGCAGTGCGATATCCATCAAATGTCACGTCGCGAATCTGAACCATCACGCCGCCTCCGGTTAAAGCTACCGCAACGACAATTGTTGCAATGATGGATGTCGGCAAGCCTTCGTTCTTCCACTTCCGCCCAACACCCACACAAAGGGTAAGCATGCAGGTGAGCGTAAACGGAATCAGGTAGCGATATGAAAAAGCGCCCTCTTTCAAGACTAGCGTAATACCAACCGACACCAGTGCACTGATAATTAATGCGTGTTCAAGTTCAAACTTTCGCTCTCGAATACCGTTGACCGCGAAGCCAACAAGCCCAGCCAGCGACAGTAGGACAAGAACAAGCCCGGCCCATGTTGTTATCTCACCGATGTCTATCGAAGAATTAAGAAAATAAGCACCACCAAACACCACCATGGCGCGACCGGGTATTTTCCAGGCGGCTGACGTCCTCAATTCGCCAGCTAGTACTTCGGGCTGCCAGAAGACTTCCTCGGGAATCAGAAAGATCCAAAAGACGGTAATCCCCCCTGATAGTAATTGTGCTCAAAACTAGGATTTTCCAATATAGTGAACCAAGGAGAAGACCTACATGAAGCGATCCAAATACTCAGACAGCCAGATTATTGCGATATTGAACGAGAACGAAGCCGGGGTGTCTGTCGCCGATCTGTGTCGTAAACACGGCATGAGCGACGCAACTTTCTATAATTGGCGTGCAAAATTCGGCGGCATGGATGTTTCTATGATGAAGCGCATGAAGGAACTGGAAGAAGAGAACCGCCGCCTAAAGAAGATGTATGCCGAAGAACGACTTAAAGCAGAGGTCGTCACGGAGGCCATGACAAAAAAGTGGTAAAGCCATCTCAGCGTAAGGAGATGGCGCAGCGAATGGTGTCGAAACGGGGCATGAGTATTCGCGCTGCATGCGCGGCGTTTGCGATTAGTGAGACTTGCTATCGCTACCAGGCAAAACTATCCGGTGATAATGCGTTAATAGCTGACTGGCTACTACGTCTGACGACAACCAACCGAACCTGGGGATTTGGGCTGTGTTATCTCTATCTGCGCAATGTGAAGCAATTCCCCTACAACCATAAACGCGTGTACCGCATATACAGGGAGCTAGAGCTCAATCTAAGGATTAAGCCGAAGCGCCGATTGGTTCGCGAAAAACCTGATGAACTTGCTGTGCCTCGCCAGGTCAACCTGATGTGGTCGATGGATTTTATGCATGATGCGTTGGCGGATGGCAGCAGCTTTAGAACTTTCAATGTGTTGGATGATTACAATCGTGAGGGCTTGGGTATTGAAGTCGACAAGTCACTCCCTGCACTCCGGGTAATCAGAGCGCTGGATCGGATCATTGAATGGCGAGGCAAGCCGAAAGCTATTCGTTGCGATAACGGCCCGGAATACCTAAGTGCGTTGTTAATCTCGTGGGCAAAGCGAAGAAGGATCACACTGCAGTACATACAACCAGGCAAGCCTCAACAGAATGCGTATGTCGAAAGATTTAATCGCACAGTTCGACACGAATGGTTGGATCAACACCTATTTGAATCTCTAGACCATGCAAGGCAAACGGCAACTGAGTGGCTCTGGCGATACAATAACGAAAGACCAAACATGGCGAACGGAGGATTTACCCCAAAACAAATGCTCGAGAGAGCAGCGTAGTCCTATTTTTGAGAAGGATTATTAATGGGGGGATTACCAGACCAGCGCAGCCAAAGTCGCGCAACCGACAAAAATCACCAGTTCGCGAATGTTCCATGATTTTGACCAACTCCAGAGCAGAACCGGCAATAGCGGCGGAAACCACAATGGATACGAAAAGAAGGTAAAAACGCAAAGCAGGCCGGTGAGCGCTGCACCTGATTCTCTTCGAATTCGCCCGTGATGCGCTGCCACAGCAACCCACAAAGACCCGCTGAAAAACACAAAACCAGGAACCACACCACCCCAGGCTTTGATAGACCAGAATGCGAATGCAGAGTTCGTTACGAGGATCAAGCCGGTAACAATCGCTGATCGTTGATCAATGGACTGGCGAACAACATCCATTAATAGCGCAATGCCAATCAACCAGTACAGCATGGATGCGACCTTGGGTAGCAAATTCTCAAAGCCAATGACATAAAAACCCAGGGCTGTCAGCGCTGCCTCAAAGATGGCAAGACCGTACTGCTGGCCATAGAAAAATACTGATGCCAGCTCTCCTCCCATCAGATCAAGCGCCATGATTCCAACAATCGCCTCATCCCCATCAGGCAATTGATTCGGACTCATCAACATCGGCAATCGGAAAATGACCCCGACCCCTGCCACCATTGCAACCGCCAGAAAATAATGGGGGTCGGCGAAAAATTCACCAAAGTGGGTTTTACGCCACCTCCAATTGATGAGTTGCTGCCATTTGTTCATGTTACTTAGCCATAGGTGCAGAAGTAGGCAGTTTCAATGCTGACCTTCAGGTCGAACGCCAGGTTTGCGTCTACGATGAAACTGTCGCCGCTGAGGAACTCCTGCCAACTATCCGTGCCCGGTAGTTTCACGGTGAGGCTGCCACTGACGACCTGCATCGTTTCCCGCTGGCTGGTGTCGAAGGTATATTCACCGACTGCCATGACGCCAACAGTTGCAGGCAAGTCTGCTGTTTGAAAGCCAATGGATTTCACCTGACCGTCGAAGTATTCATTGACACTTAACATGGTCTATCCTGATATCGAAAGCAGATGATTGTACCAGTCACTCAACTTTCTGATAGATACACGCAACCGCGTTCGCCAGAGATTTCACATTGAAAAATTGAGAATCGCTAAGACAAAACTCTGGAGCCCGATCTGCGATCACGACCGCCGGAGGCTACGGCGTCTATTCGATGCTCTTGAATTCAATATGGTGTCGTTGGTTGGCCAGTCAGATCTGATGGCGGTGAGAGGTTCCGGGGATCAAGTAATTGATCTATGCCCAAATGTTTCAGTTAAAGACCTTGACTCGATAATGGAATTTGTCGTGCCCAGGTATAAAGTTAGTAAGGACGAGATCGAAATGACCAGACCGTGCAATCTCAATCAGCGATTAATCCACGGGGATTTTCAGCAACCTGGTCTCGAAGCTATCGAGTGATCGTATTTTCAACTCGATGGTTTTATTTTTTCCCTTTGCCTTCCTGGTTTCGAAGAAAACAAAACCTGCTGCAGTGTCACCCGCTTCGACAAAAGTGTACTTAAGGGATTTGTTGTACAAGTTGGTGACGAGTGGTTCGTTAATGTTGCCATCCAGCTCAATCATGTAAGCCAGATTGCCACCCATTTTGTTAGACATGCCAAGACTGATCACCGACCCAAAGGTCCTGAGGCCTTTGCCAGCTGTGATCAAGGGCTCCAGCATCTCGTGAATCTTCAGCATGGATGATTCACCACTTTTTGATCTAAGTTTAGGATTGGAACCATCAACAATGATGGGATCATTAGTCTGGTTGGTGACCGTGACAAGAATGGGCAGGATTCCTTCTTTCTCCAGTTTACGAGCGAACATCCTTTTCTGCATCTTCGTGTCTATGGTTATTGCTGCTGCACTAATGTCACTTTGAGTAATCGCAGATTCATAATATGACGCCATGCGGAAGGCAAGTGGCCTTTTGAACGCCTTTTCTTCATCAGTTTGCTTGGCAAGCGCGAGCTGCGCCGTTAGTGCCAATAGAATAAAAAGATATCTCATAGCAGCCTCATTCTCTTACCGCCCGCCGAGAGTAAAAGCTTGAAGTCTCCGAACAGAAACTGCAGTGACCGCCGCGCCAGCTCACCAACTTCGTATGGTTCAAGAAGCCCCATCAGCGCAAAATCCTGCACTTGACGCTCACAAGTATCGGACCAGACAATTGTCGCAGTTTCGTTATGAACGAGTTGACCTGAAATTGTCGCTTGTATGATGTATCGGGTTGGCGCAGCCACAGTTGCCACTGTTATCTGCGAGCGCACCATTTCCCCTGCCTTTCTTCGAAACATGTGAAATGCGACGAGATCGGTAATCATCACCATGTCAACGTCATGGGCTTCTTTAACCTGATTCAGAAACTCGGGAGTAATATCGTCGGGCACATCGATATCGAGCACTTTCACCGAACCAAAAATACGACTCATCTGAATTTCGTTAAACAGAATTTCAGCAATACCCTTATCGATCCTTTCCTCGAACAAATCGTCCTTGTCCCAGTAAAAGTTGATAATACGTCGATCTCTAAGAGGCAAAATACCGACGGTCACCGGATATTTCTGTTCGTATCGCGTCTTGCCGTCTGGTCGGTAAGACAATGTAGGCCGGCCTTCCTCCTCAAACTTCTCGTAGACATATTCGAGTGCGAAGACTGGCGTGGACATCACGCAGAATACAATCAGGAGCAGTCGGCAGTTCATTTTTTCTTCCCTTTGGCAAAAAATGCCACCCGGTGAGAGCAACGTTTATCTCTCAGCGCATCACGCAGAACTGACATGGTAAGCCCAACGGAGTAGTAGGTTTTTCCGTCGACGCCAATTCGAACGTTTGAACTGCCTGACACCTGGTCTGTGAGCACTGTGCTGCTGCCAATGAAATCACATCCGGGATCATCGCCGTTGTCGAAAATAGAAATTCTGTAAAGGTTCACGCTTTGTGACTGCCTGGGTTTGTCATCTTTCGCCTGTGGTTTCACTTCAGCCTGCTGTTTCATTTCAGCCTGTTGCTGGTAGTAGGCATTGCTGACCTGGTTCAAGCCCTCGGCAAGTTGTCCCATACTTTGAGCAAACGCCGCAGCATCTGCCTGGTATTGTTCTACCTTGCCTCGCGCCGCATGAAGACCTGCATCGATTTTTCCTTCTTCGAAATCAGAGACCTGCTGTTTATGGTTCGCAATACTGCCCTCAACTGCCAGCAGCAATCCTGGATCCTCATCCTCGAACAGCGGCCCTTCGTCCTGGACGTCATCAGGTTCCAGCTCACCGTATTCGTCGAACACTTCATCATTGTCGGCTACTATTTGCTGCTCAATGAGTGACTCTTCTTCACGCGCCTTCTCTTCACGTTCTTTCTGCTCTTGTGCCATTCTGGCCACGAAATCCTTTTTTTCCTGTTCCCTCTCGGCCATCTCCTTTTCAGCCTGAGCGGCTTCTGCCGCCCTGATTTCTTTAATTTTTGATCTGATGATGTCCTGATACCGCGTATTCACATACCCCCGTTGCATAATCTCGGTGTTAGATGACGCTGCGGTATAAATAAACTCGTCAAGCGCGATGCTTTCGTTCAATCCAGATTTAAGAACAGCAAGCTCATCTGATGCGCTGGCAGCTTTAACTTTTCGGAGGCGTTGATTAACGAGAATCCAGGTTCGATTTTCAGCTTCCATCAGGGCGTCCTGCGTTTCGTTGGCCGCATCTTCGAGTTTTTCTTTCTCAGAAAGCAATGTTTTGTATTTGTCTATGGCAATGTTCGCGGCAATACCAACGCCGAGTCCACCAACCGTCGAAGCTACTGCGCCGGAGGCCCCAAAGCCAGCAGTTGTCGCTGCCGCAGAAGCTGCATCAGCGACTTCACCGAGAATCAGGCCTGCATACTCCCTTTTTGCGGCTTCCTTGGCTGCCCTCTCGCTGATCAAACCGGCTTTACGTTTAGCTTCAATCTCTGCAAAGGTCATCACCGCCTTCCCAAGCGTGAAAATTTTCCCTGCGACTTTCGATTTCAGCTGATTCCCGACTTCAGTTGTTTTCTTCATATTGTCCGTCCATTTCGAGAACTTAGCGGCAAAGCCAGCGCTGTTCGCAATTGCATGCTGGTTCTCAACTGCTGCGGTCGCAATGCCGACTACCGCATCGTTGGTGATACCGGTGAAATCAACACCGTTTATCGCCTCACTCGACAGGTTCTTTACGGTTTGGGTACCGAACAAACCCAGGGGATCAGACAAGCTGATGGGATCATTGAGCGCATAAATATAAGGATGCGTCGACAATGCATTGTCGAGGTTACCGAGCAATGGATCTCGCGATAGAAAAACGCCATTTGCCGGGTCATAGTGTCTCGCTCTCATATAATAGAGCCCGGTTTCCCGGTCAAACCGTTGTGCGGCAAACAAGAAGGGGGAGATAAAGCTTCCCTGCCGGTCGATGAGATTACCAAATGGGTCATACCGGTAGCTTGCAACAGGTGAACCGGATTGGTCTGTGACAAGAATGACATTGTTACGCTCATCCCGGTGCAGGAAGTAGGCACGAGTGGAAAATTCGCTTCCTGAAACATTCTCGGGGTCCGCCGTCGGTCGGCCAACAATGATGGCGAGAATACTGTCTACTTCCTGTCCATAGATGAGCAGGCGATACTCAAGTAATTCTCCCGATGAGTTCCTATCGATTTCCAAAAGCGGATTCAGTCTGTCATAAATTATCCGGGTCTGGGTCAGACCTTCTTTTCTACCAGTCATTAGACCGCTCGGATCATATTGGTACTCGATACTGCGACCTATGACTTCTGTTTTGTTTAGCCGACCATCAGGCGACCAGGAATACGATCGTTCCGTCTCATCATCCGAGTCCCGAATTCTTCGACCCAGTGAGTCGTATGCGAAGGTCACGCCACCGCGGACAATCTGCCTGGAGTCCGGAAAGAATCCAGATTCAATGGTCTCATCTCCGATCTTTTCTCGGATCCTGTTTCC
Source organism: Gammaproteobacteria bacterium (assembly GCA_018656865.1). Classification (GTDB taxonomy): domain Bacteria; phylum Pseudomonadota; class Gammaproteobacteria; order Pseudomonadales; family Azotimanducaceae; genus UBA9659. The sequence continues at coordinate 20,535 of JABHYO010000182.1, forward strand.
CCATTGGTCGTAGACAAATTCGTAAGAATGAGTACCCAGATCCGCTTTGATGATTTGATGGACAGGATCAAAAACATATAACTCCTGGAGATCGCCCGATATTCTTGAAATCGTCAGATCATTTTCAGCAACTGACTTCTGAGAAAAAAGGGTACCGTGTGGTGACGAAATCGTCAGTTCGGCTTCGGTAGCTTCTTGCTGGAATTCCCCCGCGGTGCCGTTCGGATAAGCAACTTCGACCAGACCTTCATCGCCATAGCGAAGTTCAAAAGCGCCAAATTCAGTGGTAATGCCGATTAAACGACCGGCGCCGTCCATGCGCTGGGTAATGTCGCCATAAGGCGTTCGTAGTGTGCGCATGTTTGGAGCATAGTCGAACTCTACCTGCAGGTTCTCAGCACCTGGTCCCTCATCACCCAGCCGGTGAATAACGTTTGATAACTTCCCCGCCGAATAATTGAAAGAGCGTTCACCTGACGGCCATTTAACTGATGCAAGACTGTCATCGGGATTATACTGGTAGGCGATTGACCGGCCCGAAGCGTAGGTGACCCCAGTCAATCTGTTGACGGCGTCATATGTTAGTGCCGCGGAGCCTTTATCACCGAATTTCCTACCGACAATCATTCCCATAGGGTTTCGATCTAACGTGAGCGTTACTCGACTATCATGCAAAACCTGGGTGATATTGTTAGCGAGATCGTAACGCCATTGCATGCTACTACCGTTAGGAAATCTTGCCGCAACAATATTGGCAGCCGCATCAAACTCGTATTCAACCAGACCGTCTTTGGACATTCTTTTTTGCTGGGCAAAGCTTCTATCACCAATGGCGACATCTATCGATGCAAAATCGGTTTTAGGTAATGGCCAGATGCCAGCCCCAGTTTCAATCTCTACCGCCTTGCCGGTCTCGTTGAACAAAATTTCACCAACGATCCCTCGTTGATCCAGGATTCTGTTTGGAATCCAGCCCTGATCATATTCGAATTTAGTGACCTGCCCGTCGAAATCCTGGACTCTGACAATCCTGCCCTTTGAATCGTATTCAAGAGTCCTGGTACCACGAACTGAATCCGAGATTCTCACTGGCAGCTTTAGATCATTGAATTCAGTCGAGATGGACTGCCCGGTGTAGTCGATCTCAGAAGCGACGAGTTCAGTTTCCTCGAAGTAAGTTCGTGTCAGTTTTCTACCCAACGGGTCAACGATCTCAGTTAACCGCCCGGCGGGGTCAAAGGTGTATCTGCTCAACCTTCCCAGCGGGTCCGTCGACGTTGCTAGTTTTCCGTTAACGATGTTGTGCTCAATGACGCCACCAAGCACATCCTTAATCACAATGAGACTGCTATCCAACGATCGCTCCAGTCGAGTCATTCCGCCATTGTCACCAAAGATGAAAAACTTTTCGGATTGCGCATCATCTTCATAGGCATAAGTCCTCGCTACACCTTTCGGACCGAGTAGCTCTGAGACTCTAAAAAGTTCATCTCTTTGGATTTTCCATGTCTCACCACTGTTCAACTTCACGCCGACCAATCGGCCAGATTCATCGTAGTCATAATTCTCAGTAACCACTCCGTTGTACGACACGGCATTGAGCCGATGATTGTCGTCATATGAGTAAGTAGTCTGGTCACCCTGAGATGTGATGGTTCCTGTCAGCTTTCCTGTCTTTGAGTAACTGAACTCAATAGTATCGCCGAGACTTCCCATGACATTCTTTAGTCGACCCTGTTCATAGCTGTACTGAAGGGATGCGGTAGGCAGATCGATTCTGGTTAGTAGGCCGTTGAGAGAAAATGTAAACACTATGCCGTTTGCAAAGTGCACTATCTGTTTATCAGTTTCTTTGACCAGGGTCGCGCCATTCCGAGATGAATGATATTTATTGATGTCGGTAGCAGACCGCGTCAACGGAATCAGGACCTGTCCCGGCAATGCCAGCAACATCGACTCTGGTGTTTCATCGGCCAGGAAAAACTCATGACTATGTTGCCATCCAATGCCTAGCGGGCCATCAAACAAAACTTTTCCGTTATGTGTTCGAGCCAGATTAATCGGCAATGGATTAGGTGAAAAATCTGCATCGAGGACGGTGACTTTAAGTTCACCAGAATAAGGCAGCACCTCAACGGTCATTGCCATTGACCCACTGCAATAAACAAAGAAAACAAGAAGATAAACGAGGCACAAGCGCATACGAGGATGAATTCCCATTCAAGTAATCCTAATAACAACCCTATCATAAGTTACTTATTCAGGTATTGACTGGAATCAGCCAACAGCACAATAGAACCGGCAAGCTAACTTTTTGAGATCACCTGCACCACTGAATTCAAAATAGTGTCGTTGTTTGGCCGGTCAGATCTGATGGCGGTGAGCGGTTCTGCGGATCACCTGATTGATCTAGGCCAAAATGCTTCAGGATCTTTTGGATAGTGATGCGCGACTGATGTCCCTAGGAGCGGTGGCATACATCCCTTATACTCTGGATAGACGCATGGAGAGATGCTTTATGCCCAGCCATCGAACATCCTTCGAGCGCTTTACCGAATTACAGGTGCTGTCGTTCCCATTTCGATTAGGCAATCTGCTGCTACTAACAATAACCGGCGCCATCTATTCCTATCTGTATTTGATATGGACCTCGTTGGGCACGATCGGATTCGTACTTACAACGGTAATTACCTACCTAACAACATTGCTTTACGTCAGCTATCTGGTATTCGTGGCCGATTACACGACGCTGGGTTACCAGTATCTCCCCAAGCTGTCGATGAATGTGATCGACTCATCGCGCTGGAAGATTTTGAAGGCCATGGTGCTGTTGAGCTTCTTTGCATCGCTGGTGCCACTCGTCGACAGCCAGAACTGGCGAGCTGCCGTATTTGTGTTCTGTGCGGTGGTGCTGCCACTTGCCACCGCCGTGCTGCTTGTGGAAAACAGTCTGTTTAAGGCATTGATGCCCACAACCTGGCTCACAATGCTACGGACAATTGAGTTGGATGGCTTTCTGTTTCGTGTGCTTGGAGCCGAATTCCTGCTGATTCTCGTCATCTATCTGGTATTGAACCAGGTCACAGGAGTCCCCGGCATCTATGCGACGCTGCTGCTGGCGATGGTATTGTTCCGCAGCCTAGGCGCGTTGCTGCATAGAAACGCTGACCATCTTGGAATCATTGTGTTGTACGGTCCACAGGCCGAGGCCGCGAATCAGGCTGAAAGCCATCGCCGCGATATCGCCGGAGAGCTCAGAGTATTGCAACAACTCTGTGAATCCGGCGGAACGGTGAAGGCATTTCGCCGACTTGAAGCCCGACTGGCCCGGGATCACTACAAGTCAGAGTCAGAGTTCTTCAAACATCTACGGGCGTGGTCGAATCCGGATCTGGCAGTTCTGGTCGGACGAGGATATGTCGAACGTCTGGTACAGCATCGACAGTTTTCAGATGCGATCGAGGTACTGGGATTCTGTTACGGGGCCAGCGGCGGCGATTTTGTACTGCATAAGACGTCATCGTTGTTAAAGCTCACTGAATTTGTGAGTGCCGGTGAGGAAAAGCGGATGCTGGCGCGCTTGCTCAGCGAGGTACCGGACCGGTTTTCTCGTGATCCCAATGCAGGCGACGCGTTGGTTCTTGCTGCAAAGCTGTTTGCAGAAGAGCTGGTCTTCGAGACTGCTTCATCGCTACTGGAACGTATTGAGCAGGAATATCCAATCTGGATTCAGAATGCTGATTACCGCAGGATCAGTGATCTGGTCCGACAGGGGGAGTGACCTTAGGCTTTTTTGTCCCCCGAGATCTCTTTCAAACGGTGTTCCAGATCCGCGATGCGCTCCAACGCATCACTCCAGAGATGAACAACCGCCTCAATGACTTCGTGGTAGATAGCAGGACTCAGGGGGTGCGTCTCTGAGTATTCGTAAGCTTCTTCAGGCGACTTGCCCTGCTCAATGGCATGCACCTGCATTGCCATCTTCTGATCCGTTCTGAGGGTGTGATAGATCAGCCACGACGCGGTGAACTGCAGGATCTCTTCATACTGATCCGCAAGGCTATCGCCGCCGTCGTTGGCGTAACTCCTCAACTGGCCTACATCGTATACGAAGGAGCTATGCTCCATTCGCTGCAGCTTCTGGTGACGCGAATCAACGTGGCACAGGACCATCTCCCGCTCCTCATCAACGAAATGCTGCCCCGCGTATTCAACCAACCCATCCAGCGCCTTCTCGACTTCCTCCGGCTCAACATCTCCCGCTTCCAGCGTCTGCGCAATGGCGTTGATCATGCTGAACAGCTGCTGATGTTGTTCGTCGACGATGCCAATATCCGTCCTGTACATATCGGACCACTCTAGTCGAACCACAGCTCATTCCTCCCTGATTGAATTCTGTGTCATGAAGCGTAGCGTACTGCTCCCAAAATGTCTCCATGACGACACTAGTTAGCAGTTTTGCTCCTCCATCGGTTCGAAATTCTGCTTTGGTACCATTGTGTGCCACTTCGAAGTCGCAATAGTGATACGCGCATCAATGGAATGCAGGTCAATGATCTATTCAATTCTGACTGACCAGCAGGTTAAGAGATTTGAGGCAACCTGCGAACTGAATGCTGCAATCTGGAGAGTCAGCGCTCTGCGTCCAACATTCGGACCAAAGCATTACTCAGGACCATATTCAGAGCTCATCAAAGTTCATCAGAATTCAGATGTATTTGCCTGGTTACGCGAAAATGTGGTCTATTCTTCCTATATCCTACTGGGGGTTGGTGTACTTGGCGCATTAAGCAGAAATTTGGCTAAATCTTCCTATCCCTTATAGCGAAGGTAGGCTCTGGTCACCTTGTCACTGCTAACCCAGGCGCTTCGTTGAATCTACTAAAAGAGACTGTCTAGAGTTTCTCTATGACCAAGTTTAACAAGACGATAGAAACTCGATTCGGCCCAATGATCTATAACGAGAATGATCAATATATTGGCCAATCGCTTGCTAGCTATGGCGAATTCTCTTTCGGCGAGACTGATCTATTTGACCAACTCGTTAGTGAGGGAATGTTTGTCATAGAAATTGGCGCGAATATCGGTGCGCACACGATTATGTTGGCGCAAAAAGTTGCATCAGCAGGACGTGTGATTGCCTTTGAACCTCAGCGAATCGTTTATCAGACTCTTTGTGGCAACCTGGCGCTAAACAGTTTGCTGAACGTCGAGGCTTACCAATTCGCCATCGGTAGTAAATCAGGCACTTTAAAAGTTCCACCGCTCGACTATTCACAGAAAAACAATTTTGGGGGACTTTCACTTGGTGAGAGTCTGGTGGGCGAAGCTGTGGAGCTCCGGACTCTAGATAGTTTTAATTTGAGCCGATGCGATTTCTTGAAAATTGATATTGAAGGGATGGAAGAAGATGCCCTGAGAGGAGGCGCAGACACAATCCGCAGATTGCGTCCGATGATGTATGTGGAAAATGATCGGAAAGAAAAATCCCAGCAGCTGGGATCATTTATCCAATCATTGGGTTACAAAATGTTTTGGCACTTCCCTCCTTTGTACAATGCAAACAACTTCAAAAAAGAGCCGAAAAATGTATTCGGGAATATCGTCTCAAGCAATCTAGTTTGTATTCCTAAAGAAAGGGAAGCTAGCATTAAGGGGCTGAAACCGTTCTTCCCAAAAACACCAAGTCGTGCCGCAAGAGGAGATGAAACGGAAAAGGCAATGACTCAAGGGGAAGCGCTCAATCAAACAGGTGACAGTGAACAGACCCGAATTGCCCTTGAACGGGCGCTTGAAAGAAATGGAACAGATATCGAGGCGATGAGCTTGTTGGCACTCGTAGTAGCTTCTTTAGGCGACATGAAACGATCTGAAGAACTATTTAATAGAGCTATTAACATCGATCCTCAAAATCCGGTCATACACTCCAATTTGGGTGGTTTGATGTTCCAGTCAAATCGATTGGAAGAGGCAGTCGCTTGTTATGATCAAGCGATTTCCTTGCGTCCTGGATTTGTTGATGCTTGGACGAGTCGAGGTGCTGCACTTTCTAGACTCGGACAAATGAATCAGGCCCTTGAGTCGTATGAAGAGGCACTTCGAATTGATCCGGAAGGAAAGTCCGTGCTGACAGATCTGGGTTCTCTCCTCAGAAGAACGGGTCAGTTTGGCCGAGCGGCTGATACATACGATCGTCTTATCCGGATGGATCCCGCCAACGTCGATGCACGCCGTCATCACAGCAACGTTTTAAATGAATTGGGTAGATTTGACGAGGCACTTGTCGCTATACATTCAGCGTTGAATATAAATTCAGACAATAGTAAAGCGCACTATGCGCATGCCCGGGTTCTTCGATCACTTGGTGAACTCGATCAGGGGCTTGCTGCCTATGACGAGGCTTTAAGACTCGACCCCGATGATCACTTGGCCCAGATGAAAAGGGGTAATCTCCTGGGGGAAATGGGGCGCTACGACGAGTACTTGATTGCTTGCGAACAGGTTATCGCTGTGAAACCAGGTTACGCGCCTGGGCACAATGAAAAAGGTGCAGCCCTATTTAAGCTCGAACGCTTTGACAAGGCCATTGAATGCTACAGGAGAGCGATTGAACTTCAGCCAGACTTGGCTCAGGCATATGTAAATCTGGGCACGGCATTAGGAAAGGTTGGACGACTTGACGAAGGTGTTGAGTACTATGACAAGGCTCTCACCTTCGAGAGTAATGCGCCTGAGGTTCTGTTTTGCAAAGGTCTATTGTTGCTGCAATCGGGACAGTTCAAAAAGGGACTGCCCCTGTATGAGCATCGATGGGAAGGAACGGGAGATCGTACGCACCCGAATCGCCCCTCATTTGCTAAGCCGCTATGGACTGGCAAGCAAGACCTGAAGGGTAAAACGATATTCGTACACTGTGAGCAAGGATTGGGTGATGTACTGCAGTTTTGTCGATACATCAATTTGTTGAAAGACAAGGGTGCCTCGGTTGTATTTAAGGTTCACAAACCCTTGGTACCCTTACTGGAACAGTCACCAGTTGCTGCACTTATTATTGATGACGAGGCTGCTCTGCCGGTGTTTGACTACCACTGCCCCATGTTGAGCCTTCCTTTAGCCTTCGGGACTACTTTGGAGACAATTCCGACGATGCCTTCATATCTCAGTGTCAACGAGGAACGTGTCGAACGATGGCGATCCCAAATAGATCGACACAGAATCAATATTGGCATTAACTGGCAGGGCAAAAAATCAGTCGTCGACATTGGTCGCTCATTCCCTCTATCTCTGTTTAGTAATATTGCTGATATGCCAAAAGTGCAGCTTTACAGCCTGCAACAAAATGTTGGCATCGAGCAGTTAGCTGAGATGCCAGAAGGGATGGAGGTGGAGAGTTTTGACGATTCATTCGATAACGAGGGAGCATTTCTTGATACTGCTGCGGTGATGAAAAATTTAGATCTAGTGATAACCTCTGATACGAGCGTTGCTCATCTGGCAGGTGGTCTTGGGTGTACAGTGTGGTTAGTATTGAAGAAAGCCAGCGAGTGGCGATGGCTTCTGAATCGAGACACGAGCCCCTGGTATCCGAGCATGAAACTTTTCCGACAATCAGAGCATGGCGATTGGGAGAGTGCTTTCGCTATGATTGAAGCTGAACTCAATGAACTGCTAGATGTTCAATCACAAAACGATCCAGCAAAAGATTAGAATTTTGAGTAGCGAGTCCCAAGAATTGAACACACCGATGATTCCCGTTTCCTGGGGGGAGTTGATCGACAAGATTACTATCCTTGAAATCAAGTCTGAGTTAATTCCAGATGACCAGGCAAGGAAAAACATCTCCCTGGAACTCGGCCTTCTCCTAGAGATAGGAAGTCGATTGTTAACGGCGAATGAAAAAATCGTCTTGTTTAGGGAGGAGTTATCAAAGGTCAACAGATCACTCTGGAGAGTTGAAGATGAGATTCGCAGACATGAGACTGAACAGGACTTTGACGCAGAGTTTATTGAGCTTGCTCGCAGCGTATATCGTTTGAATGATCAACGTGCGGGCTTGAAAAAGTCCATCGATATTGAGGTTGGCTCTGAACTTACGGAGGAAAAGAGTTACTACAAATCTTAGTTTTTCTTTTGAAGAAGCGACAAATTGAGCTAAGCACAACAACACAAGATTTCGCAGAATTCACCCGCTCTCCTACCTGAGATCCCGAAAACACTTGCGGATTTCATCTACCACAATCGTTGGTTGTTCCGCCGCCGCGAAGTGGCCGCCCCGGTCCGATGAATTCAGATAGTGAAGGTTGTAATAGTCCGGCACCCAGAATCGTGACTGCGAAGTCATGTCATGGTCAAAGAATGTGATACCGGTCGGGGCCTCCACTACGGGATTCCTATCATGTTCAGGTTGCCAGGGATTATCGACCGCTTCCGCATAGTACCTGGCCGACGAACTGTAGCTTTGAGACATCCAGAAAATCATCGCACTGGTGATGAGAAAGTCGCGGGAGAAACTGTCTTCGACGTTGCCTGCGTTGTCGCTCCACCACCTACGTCGTTGCAACAGCCAGGCCAGCATCCCCGCGGGTGAATCGTTGAGGGCATAGGCTACCGTCTGCGGTTCATTGGTCTGCACGGCAACGTGCGCGCTCTGTGGTCTGCCGCGCATAACACCGGGGTTCACGAGGTGGGGATTATCCAAGTTTTCTTCTTTCTGTTTGAAACCCCAGTCAGGCACACCCAGCGGGTTAATCCCAGAGAAGAGCCCAAGTGGAATGGCGCCGGTGATGTGAATCCCGCTAACGACATCAGCGTACTTGTGACCCAGCTGCGCGCTGATCAGGTTTCCGAAGTCACCGCCAGCGGCGAAAAAATGTTCGTAGCCGAGCACCTCACACATAAGCTCCGCCCAGACGTCAGCGGTACGCCAAAAATTCATCCCTGTCTTCTTCAGCGGTGTTGAGAACCCGAACCCCGGCGATGAAGGCACGATGACATCAAAGGCATCTGCGGCGTCACCACCGTGAGAGGCAGGATCACTGAGCGGACCAATCAGTTCATGGTAGTCCCAGAAGGTCCAGGGCCAGCCGTGCGACAAAATCAGCGGTCTGGGATCAGGGCCAACACCCGGCTCGACGATAAAATGTATGGGCATCCCTTCAATGTCGAGTTTGTATTGGTTAAAGCTGTTGATCCGAGCTTCTTCTGCCCGCCAGTCATAATCATGGCGCCAGTAGGCAACCAGCGCTTCAAGATATTCACGGTTAACGCCCATGCGCCAGTCATCGTTGTTGAAGTCTATCGGGTAACGGGCGTGTTCCAGCCGGTCATGCAAATCGTCGAGTTCAGATTGCGACAAATCAACGACAAATTTGTGGTCCGAGATTCGACTGGTGTCCATTAACTGGTGTCCACTAAAAGGGTCTACCAATGAAAGTATCTTCAAAAAGTGGCGCTTCCCTTTCGATCTGCCGGCGAAGGTAATCAACCACTTTCTGATGCAAATCTTTCACGCTGTCTGTGTCTGCCGCTTCATGCAGTGCGATGACAAGCTGATCGATTACATTACGATGGTGGAAGCTTTCGTCTTCCAGACTCCTGACGAGCCGGTGCCCCTTGTGCTCAGGCCAGTCAGCCGACAATGTCTGATCAATTTCAGCGGTCAACTTGTCGAATGCAGACTGCCCCGCTAACTCTGATCGAGCTTCTGACAACAGTTCTTTTTGATCCTCTATATCATCGATCAGTATCTGCTGATAACCCTCACTTCTGACCGCAACATGACGAAGGATACTGCCAATGCTTTGCAGATGGCTGTTAGCCCACTTATCTTCCACATTGGGCCGGACCCGTTCATCCAACGCCCAGGAAACCCCTCTGATCAATTCCGCAATAGTCGGTCTCATGAGTCTCTCCAGCCTTTAACGATGTCACGTGCCCTGATGATGTCCTTCAATCCAATCACCTTGCTCAAGTGACGTTCATTATTCTTCGGCAGCCCCAGGCCGAGCGTCACGTTGACGGGGCGTAGATCCTCACCGTTGTTGAACGAAACCATCGAGGGTTCGAGACAGATGATGGCTTTGAATGCCGTCCAGACTTCGGCAAAGGCCAGCACCACCGGGTCGATCACAATGCCGGATACCTCTGTGTAATATTCCAATAGCTTGTCCCTATCCCAGAGATCGAGCAAACCCTGCGAGAAAGCCCAGTCCATGGATGGGTCAGCGAGAGCGGCGAGTTCCCAGTCAGACATGGCAACGATCGAATCGTCCTTCCAGATTTCTTCACCCAGGCCATTGTTACCCTTGGTCAGGCAAAGATGCACATTCTCGGTCGGCACCAGGCTCTCCAGCCAGTAGAACGCCTCGGTAATCATGGGATAGGCATCGGTCTTGTTGTCGTGCCAGTAGATTCGCCACTGTTCCAGCTCAGACCGTATCGCATCGGCAGGGTCCTCAGGAGCCGGATAGATGTCACCAAATCCATACTCCCGCCAGTCAAGCGTATGCAGGATGCCAAGCTTGGATGCATGTTCCTTGCAGGCGTGCTCGCGTGCCCTGTCGCCATCGGGTCCAGGATCCGCAATCCCGGCAACATCGGTACCTCCTTCTACCAACACCCTGACCATGTGATCCCGGCCATCGGCGAACTCAATCCCCTCGTCATACCAGAGCACTTTCGCAATCGGCACCGGCGAGTCCTGCAGGCGCTTATACACCTCGTACTCTGCTTTTAGTGGGAAAGGACAGTTACCGCCATTGGGTGGTGTGATCCGAATTACGAGATTGAGCGGTTCACCCGAAGCATACGCACCGTCTACCATCCAGGTTTCACGGGAAATACCGGGGAAGGTCTGAAACACGCGATGCACATTCAGCTGATCATCCATTCGCTGACGCAAATAGGCTTCGGCTTCCTGCAGGGAAATGACCTTGTTCATTGCCACGTCCGATCTGACTGTTAGTCAGAGGATAGTGCGGGAAATAGCCACGTTTTTCCACGGGTCTTTTCCCTCCCCGGGCAACGTTAGAGTATCAAAGGTCGGAAGTGAATGAACTACCCTCTCGTCTTGAGGATATCAACAGAGGCAATCACTTCGTCGAGATAGTGAGTGAGTTCCTGCAAGTCAGACACGGTTAGCTCGGCCGCGGACTTTTGGATCTGGCTTGCTGCCTCCGCAAGATCTGACATCCCAAGATTCGCAGCGACACCTGATATCTTGTGTGCGTAATCCTTTGCGTTCTCAAATTCTGATTTTTCAAAAAACTCGTTGAGCGTTTCGGGTGCCTGCCTATGGCCGCCCAGAAAGGTGTCAACAATACTCAGATAGAGCTCATGATTGTTAGCTACACGAGTGACGCCTTCTGCCACGTTGATACCGGGCAGGTGTTCCTCAAACCTGCTATCCACCTCCGGGGCCTCACTGGGCTCAAGTACCGATTGTCGATTACCCTCTGGGATCCACTTCAGTAACTTGCTGAACAAATCATTCGGATCAATCGGCTTGGCGATGTGATCGTTCATCCCTGCACTGATCGCAGCCTTCGCATCTTCAGGCATGGCGTCTGCGGTCAGGGCAATAATCGGGATATTTATTCCCGCAGCCCGTAGTTGTCGGGTCGCTTCGAACCCATCCATCAGGGGCATATGGACATCCATGAGCACACAATCATAATCACCTTGCTCTGCCATTTTTATCGACTCTATGCCATTGGTTGCCGTCTCGACTACAAGCGGTATTTCTTTCAGCAACTCTGCGGCAACCAGACGATTTACTTCGGCATCATCCACTAATAAAACTCTGGCATGTGAAATTCGTGCGTGCTCCTTCGATAAATCAGCTCTTCGTCTTCGATGAGAGCTCGAGCCGGAAAAACCGAAGGATCGTGCGATGGCGTCAAAGAGCAAAGAGAGATTAACCGGTCTGACAATTTCTACGATAGTTTGATCCTCCGTATTTACAGAGGCTTCAGCGACAACACGGACAACTTTCGGAGAGATGTTTTCCAGCCGCGCCACTGGCAACTCCGGGTCTTCGGACAGAACAACGTCATACCGGGTCTGCTCCAATACTGCATCGATGTCTGCAGGGTCTCTGAGAACATCGAATTCATAGTTCAGAGAACTCAGCATTCTATCCAGCGTTGACTCCCTGGAAGATCTGACCAAGAGAACCTTCATTCTGAGTAACTTTTCTGCCAAACGTGTCGAAGCAACCGTGGCTGGCAGTGTTACGGCAAAACTGAACTTCGAGCCAGCCCCAACAACGCTGCTGACTTCAAGTTTCGAGCCCATCATCTCCAGCAATTCCTGAGTGATACTGAGCCCAAGACCCGTTCCACCATATTCGCGGGTTGTGGAGTCATCCGCCTGCGTAAAGGGTTCAGACAGCTTGGTGAGCTGGTGAGGGTCGATGCCAATGCCGCTGTCTTCAACGCAAACGTTTATGGTAGTTGAATCCTCGGCGTGGCTTAACGCTTTGACAGTCAGGGTGACACGTCCCTGGTCTGTAAATTTGATCGCATTACTGGTCAGATTAGTAATGATCTGACCCAGACGCAGCGGGTCGCCAATCAGCGTATCAGGTACGCGCAGGTCTCTGTCGATGACGAATTCGACCCCCTTTTCCGCCGCACGGACATCGGAAACACTTACCTGATTGTCGAGTAGCTCGTTGAGTGAAAACTCAATGCTTTCAACAGAAAGTTTGCCTGCCTCGATCTTCGAGAAATCAAGTATGTCGTTGATCAGTGCATGAAGTGAACCTGCCGCAACATCAACTTTAGAAAGGTAGTCTCGCTGTATCGGCGTGAGTTGGCTCTTTAACGTCAGGTTGGTGAGCCCAATAATGGCATTCAGCGGTGACCTTATCTCGTGGGACATGTTGGCAAGAAAGGTGCTCTTGGCTGCCCTCGCGGCGTTTGAAATGTCACGTTCTCTGGCAAGCAGATTTTCGTTGTAAAGATTTTCCAGCTTCATGACAGTGAAAATGATGGCAAGGGCGACAGCCATAACCACCATGATGAAATAGAACCTGGCCACCTCAGGATCAGGCTCCCCGGTCCCGGTCACATAATCAACTCCCAACAATATTTGTACAGCTACAAAGGCAACAACGCTTAAAGAGGACAGCAGTAAGATGGGCACCTTTCGGTCGAAGAAAGCAATGGGAACAACAAATGGGACGAGAAACATAAGTCCGCTAACCCGCGACTCCCGCATCAAACAGGCAAACGTTATGCCGCCGACATAACCTACTACTACCAAAGATGTTGCAAGCTCATACCGGCTAATTGATGTCAGATAAAGACCAAGACCGGCTGTAGCAATAAGTATGACATCCAGCACAAGCCCACTGACATTCTGCTGCCCGCCGGTGCTAAGGATGATGTTGCCGTTGAAAAAGGCTGCTGCAACACAGACAACAATGGTAAAGAGGCAAAAACCGTTGAGCAAACGGGTACGCTTTGCCAGGTTGTGAGGCGTGTGCCCAAAAACTCCGATATCTAAGATGCGTCTAAGGTTGAACACCTGAAGTCAACGTAATAAGTGGCGAGTTAGTGTACCTTCTTCAGACCGGACACTTCTACCGCCACACTCGTCCAGACAGCGCTAATTCGGGGACAGAATTAGCACACTTGCGCAGACGAGCTGTCGATAGAAAAGCTAAACTGCAGCAAGAAGACAAGCATAGTTCAGTAATAGTTCAGTAATAGATCGGCAAATCACCCATGCATCAACTAGATATCGTTCAAATCTGCTATCACGTCGCCGACATCAGGAAGGCAGCGATGGATGCTGTCCAGCGCTATGGCGCCGGTCCTTTCTTTCTCAACGAGAACATCGAATTGTCCCGGGGTGAACATCGGGGCAAGCCCACTGACTTCGTTCACTCATCTGCGTTCGGGCAATGGGGGAATATCATGGTCGAGTTCACGCAGCAGGTCAGCGACACAACGCACTCACCGTTTCGCGACATGTTTCAGCCGGGGGAAAATGGGCTGCACCATGTAGCCATCATGGTAGAAGACATGGACGAATCCATCGCCCATTTCGCCACTGAGGGTATGCCTCTCGTCACCCGTGCAACGACACGCTTGGGCGGCGCTGATTTTGGCTTTGTCGATGCAATCGATTCGCTCGGGCATATGATCGAGATTTATCCAAAGTCGGATTCGCTGATAGCGTTCTATGATTTCGTTCGAACCGCTTCGGAGAACTGGGATGGATCAGATCCGTTAAGAAAGGTTTAAGGAAGTCAGCCAGTCAGAGCAGGTATCACCTTGTCCGCAAACATTTCCATTGTCGCGCACAGTCCTTTCAGACTGGCGCGAGGGAAATCCAGCACGAGATAGTCGAGCCCTGCCTCACTATAGGCACTCAGCTCTTCAACAATCTGCCCGGCTGATCCCTGGAATCCATAGGACTGTGGCGCATCCGCACGCTCTACAAATTCGGCACTGCTACCCATCGCAATAAGTGGCGGTTTTTCCCGCCCGAACTGCTGGCACTGCTCAAGGAGGTAAGCTTTGCGCCCTGCCAGCCTTTCTCTGGTGATATGCAGCGGAAACCAGGCATCCCCGTACTTCACCGCGCGTGTTGCTGCGGCCCGGCTGTTGCCGCCGATCCAGACTGGCGGTGGGTCTGCTTCCTTATATAGCTGCGGTGCATATTTGATATCTTCAAATTGCACGTATCGCCCCTCAAAGGTATGAGGTCGCGGCGTTGTCCAGAGATGTTTGATCGCCTGCAGGTACTCGTCAGTGCGCGCACCTCGATTCCTGAACGGTATATCGAGCGCCTGAAACTCACCTTCCAGCCAGCCACTGGCGCCACCGAATATGACTCTGCCACCGGATAGCCGATCAGCCGTTGCCAGTTGTGAGGCAACAAGCAGTGGATGACGGTAAGGCACAATCAGTACGCCGGTACCAAGCTGAATGGTTGACGTCACACCAGCGAGGTAACCAAGAACGGTCATGGCTTCATAAAAGCGCTCGCGTGCAGCACTCTGATCGGAAACCGGTACGGCTACGTGATCGCCCAGCCAGAGGCTTTCATAGCCCAACGTTTCAGCCAGCTGCGCAACAGTGAGTATTGATTCCGGGGAAGAAGATTCTCCCCAGTGAGGCACCATGACACCAAAACGCATTAGTTCGCCTTCAAACCGTTTGGGCCATCTTACGGCTCATCTTAGTTTGTTGTCACTTGGGTCTCGCCTGGGGTTTCTTCTGACTTCCCCAGCGCGCTGCCGGTCCAGATGTAGGCCAGGACCGCCGGAATTGTCGCAAAGATGCTCAGGACGATGACTGCATAATTGAGCGACTGCGTTCCGTATTCCTGCGAAAACGAATCACTCATGCTGCCAACCAGCAATGAACCCACTGCCTGACCGAGAATATTGGTGAGGAGAAACGCCAGCGATGTGGCAAGTGCACGCTGCGCCGGCAGGACGCTTGACTGCAGCACTGAAAGCGCAGGCCCCTGTGTGAATACCAGTAAACCATAACCTAGCGCGTAAGCCACAAGCACCGGCATAAAGTCCTCAAGTATCAGGCTCAGGCACAATACCGGCAGAGCAAGCGGCAGCGCCATGGCACACAACCACGCACGCCAACGCAGATCCCACTTGGCAAAATAGTCAGCCAT
Source organism: Gammaproteobacteria bacterium (assembly GCA_018656865.1). GTDB lineage: Bacteria > Pseudomonadota > Gammaproteobacteria > Pseudomonadales > Azotimanducaceae > UBA9659. The sequence continues at coordinate 36,183 of JABHYO010000182.1, forward strand.
CCAACCGCCCAGCAGCAGCCCCGGCACACCGCCGAAGATAAAAGCCAAACCAAGATAAAAGCCGACTTCCGTCGTAGAGAGGTCGAAGTTCCGCAGCAGTATCGGCGCCATCCAGATGGAGAACGCATAAGCAACGATAATCGCGAGCGCATTGGCCAGTGCGACTCGAACGTAGACGGCATTGCGAGCCAACGATAATAGCGTTGTTACCAGATCATCGCCCTCTCCCGTTGCCGTACCGGGCTCGGCAAATGTCCCGCGTCGCGGCTCCCGCACAGTCAACAGGATTACGATGCCCAGCAGGATGCCGGGGATGCCCAGAACAACAAAAGTCATTCTCCAGCCAAGCAGGTCAGCGAAGTAGCCACCGGCCATGAGTCCCGTTACCGTACCCATGGTTGCCCCGGTAGAGTAGAGGCTCATGGCGCGAGACAGCTCCTGGCGCCGGAAGTAGTCAGCAATTATAGAAAGAGAGGGTGGTGCCCCGCCTGCCTCACCAATGCCAACACCGCCCCGGGCGAGGAAAAGTGATACAAAGCCAGCCGCCATACCGCAGAGTGCGGTCATCCCGCTCCAGACAATGATGGAGATCGAGAGAATATTACGTCGGTTGAACCGATCCGCCAGCCGTGCAATCGGGATACCCATGATCACATAGAACATGGTGAAAGCGACCCCAGCCAATAGGCCCATCTGCGTATCAGTCAGCGCAAACTCGGCCTTGATATCTTCCATCAGGATCGACATCACCAGTCTGTCGGTAATGGAAAAAACCGACGTCATGGTAATCATGCCCAGCACGTAATAGCGATAAGCAGGATTGCTGTTCAAGGGACCCGCTTGTGTTTGACTACGTTGGACATCCCGCAGATCTTAAGAGAATGTATCGACAGTGCTGACTCTACTTGAACTCCGGCATGATGTACTCGACAACCTGATCCCGATTGCCCAGGTAGATGGCGTGAACACCCATCTCCTCGTAGCGCTTGACCTCTTCAACGGCCATCTCAGGGGTTACGCAAACCATGCTGTTGTAAAACCGCTGGTAAATCGGGTGGTCCTTCGGCGGGTTATAGAGATTTTTACCATCTTCATCGACGAGATAACCGTAGCCAAGAATGTGTTCCTCGTAGAAGTTATTCATCAGGAAATCACGCAGCTCCAGCGCCGCCGGCAGGGTGTCCGCAATGCATAAGTCTTTGAAAACGGCGACTTTGAGCTGCTCCTCGGAATGTCCTGCTTCCGTACCGATCCTGCGATACTCTTTGATCATGGCTTCCGTGTGATCAGTCGGTGCATTGGCGAGCCAGTAAGGCAAACCTGCCTGACCTGATCGGCGCGCGCCAAAGGGCGTTGCTCCACCGCAGAAGTACATATCGATGGGTTGTTGTACCGGGCGTGGCAGCAGGCTGACGTTTTCATACTGGTAGTGCTTGCCACTATAAGAAAAGGTTTCCTGCGAGGTTGCCAGTCGCAGGACTTCCATCCCCTCGACCAGGCGGGCACCTCGCGTTCGTTTTGCGGTGCCGAATGTATTGAATTCGAGCGGGCGGTAACCCATACCCAGCCCCACGGTGACTCGACCCTCCGAGAGAATATCAATGGTAATGGCCTGTTCGGCAGCTTCGAGCGGGTCATAAAGAGGCAGCAGCATGGCGCCCGTCAATAACCTGATGCTATCCGTGGCAGCCGCAGCCGCAGCCAGCGCCTGCAAGGGTTGCGGCATGAACGCGTCATACATGAAGTGATGTTCGGCTGAAAGAACACCGTCAAATCCTAAATCTTCTGCCGTTTTGGCCGCCTCGACTACGCCAGCATAAGCAGGCTCAAGATGTTGAGGCAGTTTTCGATTTTTCGTGAGTGATGCGCCACTGGTCCAGAATTCCATCGTTCTACTCCTCTCTTCTATGCCTGAAGCAACGGTTGAATCTC
>JABHYO010000193.1 GCA_018656865.1 Gammaproteobacteria bacterium
ACTTTGATGTACCGAAGTCAAAGATCTCCATCGTCGCCAATGGCATAGACACCAACATTTTCAAGCCGGTAGACAGCATCACGAGAGAAGACTGCACCGTTATGGTCACCGCGAGTGCTGACATTCCGCTAAAAGGTCTCGACTACCTGCTTCGCTCCGTCGCCGATCTTCGCAGCGAATTTCCGCAACTGCAGTTGCTGGTACTGGGAAAACTGAAGCCCGATGGTGACACCGCCAAGCTGATCAAGCGACTGAAACTGTCGGACAACATCACGTTTTATTCAGGGTTGAGTTCGGAAGAAGTCTCAGCTCTATACGCTCGAGCAACCTGTGCGGTCGTCCCATCGATTTATGAGGGGTTCGGCCTACCCGCTGGCGAAGCCATGGCCTGCGGCGTACCGGTTATTTCAACCAACGGAGGTGCCCTGCCAGAGGTTGTCGGGGACGCCGGTATCATCGTCCCAACACGGGACCACGGTGCGATCTCAACAGCGCTACGACTCCTGCTGACTAACGCAGAGCATCGCCACGCTTTATCAAAAAAAGGAAGAAACAGAATCAACGAATATTTCAGCTGGAATGTCGCAGCGAGTGAAATGACAGAACTCTACCACCAGATCATAAGCGGAAAGACCGATGTCTCTACAGACAGTTGATTTCGATCGCCTGAGGCTGAACGATAGCGAGCGCATACTGGACCTGGGATGTGGCGAAGGCCGCCATGCCATTTCTGCCTACATGGTCAATCACCTTGATGCAGTTGGTGTCGATCTTTCCGCCGATGACCTTAAAACCACACGGGAAAGGTTTGGTGAATTTGTCGAGCCGGAGAACGAGAACAAGAGTCTGGTCATCTCCGTGGCAAATGCTGAAAAGCTCCCCTTCTCCGATGAATCTTTCGACAAGGTCATCTGCTCCGAAGTCATGGAGCATATTCCTGAGTATCGAACGGTGATCGGTGAGATCAATCGTGTCTTAAAAACAGGAGGAATTGCGGCAATCAGTGTACCGCGGTACTTCCCGGAATGGGTCTGCTGGCAATTAAGTGATGGATACCATGAGGTCGAAGGCGGACATATCAGGATCTTCAAGGCCAATGAACTTCGCGAGGATGTGGAATCAGCCGGGTTCATCTGCTACGACAGGCATCATGCCCATTCCCTTCATGTACCTTACTGGTGGTTGAAGTGTCTGTTCTGGCGTCCTGAAGGTGAACCCAACGTCGCCATCGTAGACTGGTATCATAGATTCCTCACCTGGGATCTGATGAAGCAACCGGTAATTACCAGGTTGTTGGACTGGCTATTGAATCCCATCATGGGAAAAAGCGTCGTTATGTATTTTGTGAAATTGTCCAAAAGGGCCGAATTATGACCCAAGTCTATGTTTCAATGGGCTTTTTTCCTGATGAGTATTTTACCGGTACCGTCGATTATATCGCCAGGGTTCAACAGAATGACGGTGACATTCCCTGGTATCCGGGCGGACCCATGGACCCCTGGGATCATGTCGAATCGGCTATGGGTCTGACCATCGGAGGGCGACTTGATGAAGCCAAGCAAGCTTATTACTGGCTGAAGCAGAAACAACTGCCGAATGGCAGCTGGTTCGCTGCCTACAAGAATGGTGAGATCGAAGACGGTACCCGGGCCGAATCAAATTTTGTCGCCTATGTAGCCACCGGCGTCTGGCACTATCACCTGGTTACAGGAGATACGGAGTTTCTACAGACGATGTGGACAACGGTAGTCTCCGCCATGGAATTCGTACTCCGCCTGCAGGGCGATCATGGACAGATCTACTGGTGTGAAGACACGGAGTTGGGTATTCGAGAGGATTCCCTCATCACCGGATGCAGTAGCATCTATAAGTCTCTTGAGTGCGCACTCAATATCGCCACGACCCTGGAAGAAGAAGTTCCACACTGGGCTCTGGCGAGAACGAAACTCGGGAACGCCATTGCCAGGCATCCTGAATGTTTCGATCGCACCTGGGATTCAAAAAGCCGATTTTCCATGGACTGGTTCTATCCCGTACTGACTAACGTCATCACCGGCATGCCCGCGAGGAATCACCTCAGAAGTCGATGGCAGGAATTTGTGGTCAACGATCTTGGCTGTGTCTGTGTCAACGATGAGCCGTGGGTAACTGTCGCAGAGTCCTGCGAATTGGTGATGGCTCTGCTAACCGCAGGCGAATATCAGAGTGCCGTACAACTTTTCAGCTGGTTGCATCAGTTCCGGGATGATGACGGCGCGTATTGGACGGGCTATGTTCATCCTGACAAGCTTCTCTGGCCAGAGGAACGTCCTACCTGGACGGCCGGTGCGGTTATGCTCGCGGCGGACGCACTGTCCAACAAAACCAGCGGTGCGCATTTGTTTCGAAATGAAATGGCTGTGACAGGTGGAAGCGCTGTCATGTTGTCAAACTTCGATAAGGAATCTTCCTGACGCGAGATCTTTCGACTCCACCCTTCGGGTGTCGCTCAAGATGACGGCCTACGGCCGTCAGATTCTTCGGAGCAGCCCCAGGGTTTTGACTAGCGTAACTTTCTCGAACAACCCCGACGCCAGTGCCAGCTTGAAGATATCATGAGGCGCCTGCCCGCCTTCTGCCGGGTCGGGAAAAATATCGTGGATTGCCAATGTTCCCCCTTGAACAATGTGACCCGCCCAGCTGCGATAATCCGCCAGCGCGGCTTCCAGGGAATGACCTCCATCGATAAACACCATGCCAAGTGGTGTTCTCCAGTTTCTGGCCGCGACGATCGACGATGCCACGACCGGCACGACGATGTCTTCGAGATCAGCCTCGCGCATGGTTTGACGAAATTCGCGAAAAGAATCCATTAATCCTGAATGACCGTCAAAGAGGGATTCATCATGATATTCCTCGCCCGGCTGGTGCTCTTCAGAACCTCGATGGTGGTCTACAGCATAGAGCGAGACGCACCGAGACCGGCAGGCCTCACCAAGATAAACGGTCGACTTACCGCAATAGCTGCCAACCTCCAGCACAGGTCCCAACTCCGTTGCCGCGCAGGCATAATCGAACAATGCCTCGCCTTCCGCGGGATCAAGAAATCCTTTGACCGAATCGATGTCTACAGCGAGTTTCATCTAAAACAGGAAGAATATGGTGAGATAAATTGGGATCAACAACATCGCTGCATAGACACAGATATTATTGACTGTCGGCCACTTGGCTTCATCTCCAAGGGGAAATCGATCACCCACGGCCAGCCAAAAACAACTTCCGAGAATGATCGACAGCATCGTACTCAGCGCAATCAGGCCCATGGTCCGAATTCATCCAAAAGGAAAAGTCTAACACGGCGCATGCCTCTACAGCGGATATGCACGCACGAGATCGCCGGGCATGATGTGGTGGTCAACCTCAACTTCCGCCAGGGCATCAGCCCAGACGACAGAGGTCATGATCCCTGAGCCCTGATTCTGGAACTTTTCCAAGCTCAGATCACCGTTTTCATCCTGGACAATTCGTACACGCAGGTATTCCCGACGACTACCTGAAGTGAATTCAAATGCTGAAGCGACATCGAAGTATTGTGAAGCAACATTGGAATAACCCTGCATGGCGCGCAGGAATGGCTTGGCCACAACAAAATAGGTCACAAAGGCAGAGACAGGGTTTCCTGGCAGGCCGAAGAAGGGGACACCGGAGACTTCGCCATAGGCAAGCGGTTTACCCGGCTTGATGGCAAGCTTCCAGATATCAATCCTGCCAAGCCTTTCCACTGCATCCTTGACGTGATCCTCTTCGCCGACCGACACACCGCCGCTGGACAAAATAACATCCGCTTCCTCGGCTGCACGCTTCAGAGCCACATCGGTCTCTTCCGGTGTATCAGGGATAATGCCCAGGTCAACGACTTCCATGCCTAAATCCCGGACAAGACCTGCCAGCACATACCTGTTGGAATTATAAATCTGTCCGGGTCCTGCTTTCTCGCCGGGTTCGATCAGCTCATCGCCTGTGGAAAGAACAGCGATCTTTAGTGGCGAGAAGACTTCAACACTGGCAAGGCCAACCGAAGAAATGAGGCTTAACGCTTCGGATGACAGCCGATCACCCCGCCGCATGACAATCGAACCTGTTTCAATATCCTGACCACGCCCCCTGACATTTGCACCGGGGTTCGGCAGTTTCAATATCCGAACCCGATTACCTTCGGCTTCGGTATTTTCCTGCATGACAACGGTATCGGCACCTTCCGGAACAGGCGCGCCCGTAAAAATTCGTGCAACCGTCCCCTCTGCAAGCCTGCTACCGACATAACCGGCTGGTATCCGATCTGATATGTCTATCCATTCGCCTTCGGTCGTATCCTCGAATCGAAAGGCGTAACCATCCATGGCGCTGTTATCCGCAGGTGGCACATCGAGGGGAGAAATAATATCTCTGGCGCAGCAACAGTTGTGTGCCTGATCGAGGGTTCGAATTTCCGTCCGTTTTGTCGACTCAACCTGATTCAATAATTGATCGATGGTTTCATCGACGGGTCTGAGCCCGCTCAAGTTGCACCATCTTCAATCTGTTGGGCTGCATGAGCAAAATGTCCACCTTCTCTCAGTAGTTCTGCGAAATTGCAGGGCCGATTATTGATATCGAGCTGCTGCAGCAGAATACGTGACCAGGCTGTCTTACATGCACCAGTCGAGCCGGGCATACAGAACACGATGGTGCTGTTAGCCATACCTGCAAACGCCCGTGACTGTACGGTCGAAGTACCAATCTCCTCGTAGGAGAGCTGACGAAATAATTCGCCAAATCCCGTAATGTCCACGTCGAACAAGGGCGTCAGCGCTTCTGGTGTTGAATCTCGTGTAGTAAATCCTGTACCGCCAGTGACAAGAACGATTTCAACTTCAGGGTCTGCAATCCAGGCTGAAATCACAGCACGCAACTGATAAACATCATCTTTTTCGAGATGTCGCTTCGCCAGTTTATGGCCTGCCTCAGTTAGGGCATCACACAAATACTGTCCCGATGTATCGTTCTCGAAAGTACGGCTGTCTGAGACTGTCAGAACCGCAATATTTAGACCGTCTGTCATGGTTTCTTGTAAATAAAGGATGGGGGCGTCATGATACCCTGCTGTCAATCAAGAAAATAGCAACAGGAAGATGACTTCACCCATCGTAAAGCTACTGCCAAGATTAGAGGTCTTCAATTTTCTGGAAGAGGCAGACTACCCGATTATCGAAAAGTACATGTTCAGTCATGACTATGAAAAAGGCGCGTATGTCTTCAAGGAAGGCGCGCACGGTGGCTACATGTTTTTTATCATCGATGGTGAAGTGGATGTCATTAAACAATTTGATACCCAGAAGCACACTATCGCCACACTCGGGAAAGGCAGGTCAGTTGGTGAAATGTCACTGATTGATGGCGCACCGCGATCGGCGACCGCACGAGCCAAAACAGCAATCAAACTGATCGTGCTCAAGCGCGAGGACTTCAACAATCTCAACCTGGAAAACCCGGCCGTAGCCAACAAGGTACTGATGGGCATCGCCTCACTGCTAAGCTCAAGCCTCCGGGAAACCAACAACCGCTTTACGGAAAAACTACTCTCCATCTGCTGATTGTCACCCGGTCATTCTGAACGAGCCTGGCGACGTGAAGAATCTCGTCACGAGCTCCTTCGGTCGTACGCCACCCCGGTCTGCTCAGGATAACGCGGCCACCGCCGCGGCGATTACAACCACGCTTCATGCTTAGCAGCGTGTAAACAGTCTAGCCGTTTACCAAATGGTGCACATAGATAGAAGCTGCATACCCCAGCGCAATTGCCCAGGACCAGCGCAGGTGTCCGAAAAAGGTATAAATACCTCGTGCCTGCCCCATCAGCGCCACACCCGCCGCAGAACCTACTGACAGAAGTGAACCGCCGACACCGGTTGTCAGCGTAATCAGCAGCCACTGATACAGGCCCATTTCAGGATTCATGGTCAGGATGGCAAACATTACCGGAATATTGTCAATGATGGCCGATAGAATCCCCATCGTGATATTGGCGTTGGTCGCCCCCCATCCGTCATAAAGGAAATGTGACATGACTTCGAGGTAACCGATGAATCCAAGACCACCGACACAGAAAATGACGCCAAAGAAGAAAAACAAAGTATCCCACTCAGCCTGAGAAACCTTGTTGAATATATTGAACTGTCCAAAGTCTGGATGATCTTCCGGTGAGGTCATCCTCAGGTAGTAACCGAAAAACAACAGATACGATAGACCGGTCATCATGCCCAGGAACGGTGGCAGATGCAGGAACTGCTCGAATGAGACAGCCGTCGCGATGGTACAGAGAAACAGAAGGCAGATTGTGAAGGCGCCTCGCTTCAACGATACCGAGTCGGCCATAATTTGCGGTTTCTCGTTGGGAACGGCGAAGCTCATAATGGTGGCTGGGACGACAAAGTTAACAACCGCTGGCACGAACAGGGCAAAGAAATCGAAAAACGATGCGTGACCGCTCTGCCAGACCATCAGCGTTGTGATATCTCCAAAAGGACTAAACGCACCACCGGCATTTGCGGCAACAACGATGTTGACGCATGCCACTCCGACAAATCGAGGGTTACCACCTCCCACGGACAACACCACGGCCCCCATCAGCAGCGCGGTCGTCAGGTTGTCGGCAATGGGTGACAGGAAAAATGCAATCCCACCCGTAATCCAAAACAGCTGCCGAAAACCGAATTCCCGACCCACCAGCCAGGATCGAAGGGCCTCGAATACATTTCGTTCAGTCATGGCGTTGATGTAGGTCA
>JABHYO010000192.1 GCA_018656865.1 Gammaproteobacteria bacterium
CAGCCGATCCCCGCTTGCGAAGACAATGAGACGCTTGCCTGCACCAGCAGCAACTCGTTTGCACGGGAAGGTCTGAAAAAAGGCCTCAGGCTAGCGGCGGAACTGGGCTTCAACCCACTCAGATTCGGCTTTGTCGCCGCTACGGACACCCACAACGGGAACCCCGGAGACACCGAAGAGTGGGACTTTAGAGGAGCGAGCGGTCTTTTCAATTCACCGGCGAAGAGACGTCTGGCCGCACCCAAGGGAAGTTTCAAATCCAGCATCGAACGTAATCCGGGTGGTCTTGCTGTAATCTGGGCAGAGGAAAACACCAGAGAAGCACTGTTCGATGCGATGAAGCGGCGTGAGACCTACGCTACCAGTGGTACCAGAATCAAATTGCGATTCTTCGCCGGTGAAAACCTGCCAAAAGATCTCGACAAACGTGCCGATGCCGTCGCCACTGCTTACAACGTCGGCACACCCATGGGTAGCACTCTACCTGAAACAACGACTCACATGCGTCTCTACGTCTCAGCCCTGCGCGATCCGTTCAGTGCACCCCTACAACGCCTTCAGATCATCAAAGGCTGGCTCGAAGATGGAAAGGCCATGGAGACGGTTACCGATATCGCCTGCGGTGATGGTTTTGAACCGGTTTCCGGTCGCTGTCCGGACAATGGCGCACGGGTCGATCTTTCCAACTGTGCCTATAGCGAAGAAACCGGCGCAGCCGAAATCTCTCTGGTCTGGGAGGACAAAAAATTCGATCCCGGACAGACAGCTTTCTACTACGCAAGGGTTCTTGAGAATCCCACCTGTCGCTGGTCAACCTGGGATGCGCTTCGAACCGGCATGCAACCGCGCGATGACGTACCGGCCATTATCCAGGAGAGGGCCTGGTCATCTGCTATCTGGTTCTGATCTGGCGCGTGTCATTTCAGCAGAGTGTTACTGACCACGGAGCCGGTAGATGGCACGAAGACGGATCGTTGTAAAACACTGATGACTATCCGCATCAAACAGGTGGACATCAGCATCGACGAACTCGTGACCCTTCTTTTCAAAAAGATCAGCAATTGACATCTCGCCCAGCAGCTGGGTATCCGAGGGGATAGCAGCATAATTTTGGGATCGGGTTTCCAGATGAACCCAAGGATTCATATCGGCATTGGACGCAAGCACCCAGTTGGAAACGCCCAGCACGAAAGCAGGATTGGCAAAACCATCCTGAGCAAAGAGATTCGCCATCTGCGACCGGTCACGCAGGTAGGTACTCATCTCATGGTCAGCCTTCCAGCGATACAGAAAAGCCTTGCAGCCCTCACGCTGTAATCTTTCCATATTCTCTCGAGTAGCCAGCGGCGCCTCATCGTCCTTGTCACCGATGTCATCACCTCTTATCTGAGGCAGGTCACTCAAGGAACTCTCAATGCGTATATCCGCAGTCGCAAGCGGGACGCCATCGGATCGCTTCAGACAAGTTGCGCAGCCGGTATCCGTGCCCTGGGTTACCTCAACTTCAAATATTTCCTCGTCGTACAATGGAGAGTTCACCCGGCAGTGCGCAGATCCTCGCTGCAGATAATCCATGCCAAAGGCTTCTACCGCCGGATGAATCATGTACGCGGAGACCGTAACGCCTGGTACCAGCCCGCCTTTAAAGCCGAACTGTTTCGCCATCTCATCACCGTGAATCTGGTTCTTCGAATCGGGCACCTGGTTAAAGGCAGTTCCAGTCCAGTCTGCAAACATCAGCACAGCCTCACTATGTCAGAAAGTGATATTCAGTCTTGCATCATTGTCGATGGCAATAGGGGGGTCAATGGGGTATTTTTTTGCTCCACCTAACACCGGATCAAAGAGCATCACCATGGCTGACGACAAAAGTAAGCGCCCCTATTCATCACTCGTTGTAGATGGCAACGAAAAAGCTGCCGCACGATCCATGCTATACGCCGTCGGTTTCACCGAGGCAGACTTCGGCAAATCGCAGGTTGGCATTGCCTCAACCTGGAGCGACCTTACACCCTGTAATATGCACATCAACGAACTGGCTGACGCTGCCGGTATGGGTGCAAATGAGTCCGGTGGCAAGGCGGTTACGTTTAACACTATTACGGTATCCGATGGAATCTCCATGGGATCTCCAGGTATGCGCTATTCACTGGTATCGAGAGAAGTGATTGCAGATTCCATTGAAACCGTCGTCTGCGCCGAGGGATTCGACGGTTTCGTCGCGATTGGCGGTTGCGACAAGAATATGCCCGGCTGCGCGATGGCGATGGCCCGCATTGATCGTCCGAGCGTCTTCGTCTACGGGGGCACCATTCAGCCTGGCAAAGAAAGGCGCGATATCGTTTCGGTTTTCGAAGCAGTCGGGCAGCATGCCGCCGGTGCAATTTCTGACATCGAACTAAAGGACATCGAATCCACCTCTATTCCCGGACCTGGTTCCTGTGGCGGCATGTACACTGCCAACACCATGGCTTCTGCGATCGAAGCTCTTGGTCTTTCGCTGCCAAATTCTTCGGCTCAGGAAGCCATTTCCGATAACAAACGCAAGGACAGCTACGCTGCTGGGGAAGCCGTTGTCCATTTGATAGAGCGCGGCATCAAACCCTCCGATATTCTATGCCGAGAGTCATTTGAAAATGCGATCACCACGGTGATTGCACTGGAGGGATCGACCAACGCCGTACTTCACCTTCTGGCTATCGCCCACGCTGCTAACATTCCCTTAACGATTGATGACTTCAGCCGCATCGGCGAGCGAGTCCCCGTACTGGCCGACATGCGTCCGGCGGGTCAATACGCTATGAGTGAACTCATTGACATTGGCGGTATTCAGCCAATGATGAAAACCCTTTTGGCTGAAGGTCTACTGCACGGCGATTGCCTTACTGTAACCGGCAAGTCACTGGCAGAAAACCTGGAGAGCGTGTCGCCCTATCAGGAAGGCCAGAAAGTTATTCGACCGATGCATGATCCGATCAAGAAGGATTCACACCTGGTTATCCTGCGCGGCAATATTGCGACAGAAGGCGCTGTTGCCAAAATTACGGGACATGAAGGCCTGACCTTTACCGGCACGGCAAGATGTTTTCACGGTGAAGAAGCAGCTCTCGCCGCGATTCTGGATGGCACCGTTGTCGAGGGAGATGTGGTAGTCATTCGCTACGAAGGTCCGAGGGGCGGTCCCGGTATGCGAGAAATGCTCTCCCCCACCAGCGCTATCAATGGCCGCGGACTTTCAGACAAGGTTGCTCTGATCACTGATGGTCGATTCTCAGGCGGTTCCCACGGATTCGTTATCGGTCATATCACACCCGAAGCCTACGATGGCGGAACTTTAGCCCTGATTGAAGACGGTGACACCATCACCATCGATGCCGAAGGCAAAACCATTAATGTCTCTGTAGACGATGCCGAGTTGGAAAAGCGACGCAGTGCCTGGCAGCAGCCCGAACCTTACGCCACCCGAGGCACGTTGGCGAAGTACGCGAAGCTCGTCAGTTCAGCCTCAGAAGGTGCGGTCACCGACAAATAGAAGATTAGACTATTCAAGACCACCGGATGCCGGTGCAGGTCTGGCACGCTGATTATAGAGAAGCACCCGCAGCGCCTTCTTTTCGTCGTCAGACAGTTTCGAGAAATCGTTCTGCATATCTGCACCGACCGACATGCCACGCTGCACACCAGGCCGCTCGCTTAGTTCATCAAACCAGCGCTTGAAATACTTGAACTCGTTGATGTTCTGACCCTGACCTTCCCAGCCGACAGTCCACGGATAACAGATCATGTCGGCTATGGTGTATTCATCTCCACAGATGAAGCGCTGTTTATAGAGTTGGTTGTTGAGAACACCGTAGAACCTGTTTAACTCGTCAGTAAAGCGTGTCACGGCGTAGCTCTGATCGCCAAAGGACTCCCCCAGTCGCCGAAAGTGTCCGCACTCTCCGGTCTTCGGCCCCTGATTGGCCATCTGCCAGATGACCCATTGGACAACATCATAGCGCCCTCGGATGTCACTCGGCATGAACTGCCCGGTCTTCTCGGCGATGTAGAGCATAATGGCGCCGGATTCGAATACAGAGAGCGGTCCACTACCATCTCCCGGGTCGTGATCGACCAGTGCTGGCATTCGGTTGTTGGGGCAGATGGACAAGAACTCATCGGTAAACTGATCGCCCTGGCCGATATTGCATTCGATCAGGTTGTAATCAATGCCACACTCTTCCAGTTGAATAGTGACTTTTTTACCGTTAGGTGTGGGCCAATAATGCAAATCAATCAATGCTTCCCCCTTTTTTGGACGTCAACCTCACCATGATATCCCGCGACCAGATCAGGTCCCAATGGCAGTGTGCCAAGTAACGCTGAAGGCTTTTTATGTTAACGCTGAAAGCTCTCTATGCTAACGCTGAAGGCTCTATGTTTTGGATGTCTACTTTGCCATGATACCCTGCGAGCCAGATCAGGTCTCAGTCGCTGCTGACTAATAATTGGTCAATTTCACCACTGGAAAACTATCAGAAATGCATTAAAATCAATCACTTAGACTCTGGCACAAAACTTGTACAAGGAGGTACAGGTATATTTTTTGGAGTAACCTGAGTGATTGATCTAATTCTGCACATGCTGGGCCTTGGCGCCGCAATTTTCTTTATCGCCCGCAGCCTGCCAGGTGTCCACGTGGAGTCCTACGGCACTGCTGTCATGGTGGCAATCGTCTATGGTCTGATAAACGTCACTCTGGGAACCCTGCTGAAGCTGATCGGATTACCCTTTGTCATCATTACCCTCGGTGTTTTCCTGGTAATCATCAATACCTTCCTGCTGTGGCTCACCGATGAAATGCTGGATGATTTTGAAATCGAAGACATTGGTACGACATTTGTCGCGGCCCTGCTAATCACAATGGCAGATACGCTTCTCGCCTGGATTTTTTGATCGCAACTATCTTACCTATCACTAACCTCTATTCCTGAGCCGACTGGGTGGCTTACTGGAATACGACCGTACGATTGCCATTCAATAAAACCCTATGCTCCGCCATATACCGTACAGCTTTGGCCAGGACGATTCGCTCAACATCACGGCCGACCGCAGCAAGCTCCGATGCCCCGGACCGATGATCAACCCGCTCCACGTCTTGTTCAATGATTGGGCCTTCGTCAAGATCTGCGGTAACAAAATGTGCGGTCGCTCCAATCAATTTAACGCCTCTTTCTGACGCCTGATGATAAGGCCTTGCCCCTTTGAATCCGGGAAGAAAAGAGTGATGGATATTGATCATGCGCCCCGCCATCTTCGAGCAAAAATCCGGTGTCATAATCTGCATGTAGCGAGCCAGAACGACAAAATCAATTTTTCTTGCATCGATCTCCTGAATCAATTTTGCCTCCTGCTCTGTCTTGTTACCCGGCGTAGGCAAATGCAAAAAATCGATATCCTCTCTCG
>JABHYO010000191.1 GCA_018656865.1 Gammaproteobacteria bacterium
AAGCCGATCAACTGTGCCCCGAATGTCAGACCCATGGCGACAGTCACCGTGCGCTGCAATTGGTCACCGGCCACTCGGTTCAGCATGCCGTCTCTGGGTGGGTTGATGAAGGCGTTGATGCAGCCCATGGCGAGGGCATAGACGATCAGGAGTCCGTAGCTCAGCTCTCCGTTGTAAAGAAACAACGCGACGATTGCCGGTGGTATCGCCGCGAGGAAGTGCAATGACATCAGTATCTTGCGTGCGTCAATACGATCGGCAACAAGACCGCCCAGGAGAATCAGAAAGAGACCCGGTAGCTGAAGCATCATCTGAGCAATACCGAGTCGATCCGCTGATTCCTGCAGCTCAACCGCTACCAGCCAGGGTAAAAGGATGGTCTGAATACCGAGCGGTGCCACATAGGCGACGATACCGGTCATGTACCAGAAATATTGGCTGCGTGCTTTGATCATGTTTGCTACAACAGGAGGAACGGCGGTGATTATACGTCACCCGACAGTTTGACCCTGTTCGCTAATAGTGATTTATTCACGCTCACATGAAACATAGACAAAGGAACATTGAAGATGTCCGATTCCCTGAACAAAGCCTACGAAGTTATGAAGTCCAGAGTTGGTGAGCAAACCTCGCAAAGTGAATGGTTTGAAGTCACCCAGGAGCGAATCAACGACTATGCGGATGTGTCGATGGACCATCAGTGGATTCATGTTGATGTCGATAGGGCCAATAAGGAGAGTCCGTTTGGCGCACCCATTGCCCATGGCAACCTCACGCTAGCCATCATGGGGCACCTGCCAATGGCGAGAGTTGCGGAGGGACCAGCCATTGAAGGTCAGAAACTTGGCATCAACTACGGTTTTGATCGAATTCGATTCCCGGCGCCGGTACCTGTCGGAAGCAAGCTCAGGGCAACGAGTACGCTTAAGCGAGTGGAGATCAAGGGTGGCATGATCGAAACCATGACGGAAATCGTGGTTGACGCGGAAGGCAGCGAAAAACCCGTATGCGTTGCCGAAAGCCTCAGCAGAATGGTTTTTTAACAGGCTGGCTTAGTCGAAATCAGCGGCGCTGTGTCGTTCCGGTAATCTTTTCTCTTCCGGCCCCCAGACGCTATTGACTCGTTTCCCGCGCTGAACCGCAGGTCGGGTTTCGATTTCCGTTGCCCAGCGAATAACACTCTTGTACGAAGCGACGTCGAGAAACTCGCTGGCGTCATAAATATTGTGCAGGACCAGTGCTCCATACCAGGCGTAGTTCGCCATATCAGAAATATTGTACTCATCACCGCAAAGGAATTGTCGGTTTTCCAGGTTTCGCTCCAGCACATCCAGCTGCCGTTTTACTTCCATCGTATAGCGGTTGATGGGGTACTCCCATTTTTCCGGCGCGTAGGCGTAGAAGTGCCCAAAGCCACCTCCCAAATAGGGCGCGCTGCCCATTTGCCAGAACAGCCAGGAAAGGCACTCGGCTCTCGTTGATGGTTCCGTCGGGATGAATGCACCAAATTTCTCAGCCAGGTAGACAAGAATGGCGCCGGATTCGAAAACACGCGTCGGTGGGTTCGTGCTGCGGTCCAGCAGAGCGGGAATTTTTGAGTTGGGATTGATGTCGACGAAGCCACTGCTGAATTGATCGCTCTCACCGATATTGATCAACCAGGCATCGTATTCAGCATCCGTGCCCATCTCCAACAGCTCTTCAAGCAGTACTGTTACCTTTATGCCGTTTGGTGTACCGAGAGAATAAAGCTGCAGGGAATGTTCACCGACGGGTAGGTCTTTGTCATGGGTTGGACCGGCGACGGGTCTGTTGATATTGGCAAATTTGCCGCCGCTTTCCTTGTCCCAGGCCCAAACCTGGGGAGGTGTGTATTCGCTCATGCTCTACTCTCAAAAAATACGTGTCGGTGGAATCCCACATGCCCTCCGGGCAGGATTCATGGTTGGCAGATACCGGTACCTACCGCAGGTTTTAGTCTGACTCCACCTTACCGAAAGGCAGCATGCGCTTCAGCACAACGTCTTTCTGTATAAAGTGGTGGTAGAGAGAAACTCCAAAATGTCCCAGAATCAGCAGCATAAGCAACTTCGAATTGACTCCGTGACAGATGTGAAAGATCCGAGCAAGTCCCTTGTCATCGGCTGCCCATGATGAATAGTCGATCAGGCCGAAGGCGACCACATTATAGTCGGTGATATACATTGCCTGCAGAATGCCGAAGATGACCTGTAGAGGAATGAGGACGTACAACCCCCAGTGCATCGCGTGGGACATTCCGATTTGCCACCGAGCCATGGTGCTGGTCGGTCCAGGCGGCTTGTGGGTGAGGCGCCACGGCCAACGAATCAACATAAGAACCAGTACCAGAGTGCCCAGGCCGGAATGACCCATCACCGTCTGCTCTTTTTGATCCAGCGGCATATCCTCCAGCCCCGGACCAAATATCAACATGAGGATAACCAGAAATGCCACCAGCCAGTGCAGCCACTTGGCTGTCGCGCCATACTTCAAAACTTCAGACAAAATTCTCTCCGGCAATAAATAACGGAGGGAATCGTAACACGTAAAAGCAGGTAATGGGGTCTGACCCCCGCATGTTTGGGTTAGTGCTATGCTGCCGGTGATCATTTGTTCTGAGAAATTGCTTTAAGAGGAGAAAACCATTGGATTTCAATGACTTCAATGAAATAACTCAACGACGTTATCAATATGCACTTGGCATCGATACGCGCGACTTCGATCTACTCCGGTCCATCTTCACCGATGAAATCACCATGGATTTCGAAGACTATAGCGGTCAACCGGCATCGACTATGCCAACGGATGAATGGGTTGCCGGATGCCGGATTCTGTTTACCGGACTCGACGCTACCCAGCATGTCATGACTAATCCGATCGTTCAGGTCGATGGCGACCGAGCTACCTGCCGGATGTACATGAAGGCCGAGCACTTCTTTCAGAATGACCAGGGTAACGTCGACTTTGCTCTTGGCGGTTACTACACCGATACGTTGGAAAAAGTGGGTGGCAAGTGGTTGATCAACGGTGTCACGTTGAAATTATTTTGGAATCGCGGCAATCGACATATCATGGCGATGGCTGCGGAAAAGGGTGCGAAGATCCTCTCGGGTTAGGATAGAGATCGCATCACCGGACCGCCCGGCTAGTATGGAAGAAACCCATGTTGCGGGGCTACTGTTGATCCCGGTCAGGGATATCGTTTTCGGTTGCTGTCATAGTAAATATTTTACGGGAGCGGAACATGATCTACGAAGTCAGTGGCGATATTTTATTGACCAAAGCACAGGTGATCGCGCATGGCGTTGCTGCGAACGATCCGATGAACCAGGGACTCGCGCTGTCACTGCATAACGCCTTCCCGTCCATGCACAAGGACTATCATCACTGGTGCAACAGTCAACATCCAAAGCCTGGCGATGCCTGGATGTGGGGTGGTACCGGCGACACACGCGTCGTTAATCTGATTACCCAGGAAGGTGGTTACCTGCATGGCTCCAAGCCGGGTAAGGCAACACCGAAACATGTCGGTGACAGCCTGAAGGCGCTGGCAAAAATGGTCAGCAAGGAGAAGTTCACGTCGCTGGCTCTACCGAGACTGGCGACCGGAGTGGGTGGTCTCGATTGGGAAGAGGTCAAGCCAGTGATAGAACGCCGACTGTCGGGGCTCGAAATCCCTGTTTTTGTCTATATTGAGTACCACAAAGGACAGGCGGCGCAAGAACCGGGTCTATAGGTATTAAAGTTGGCGTGTCGCAGTGCCGAAAAGGGGTAATATGTAGGTTGTGCCTTTAGGATTTGGCCAATGAAAAAAGTCATCCTGCCGTTTCTCGCTTTGATCCTGTTATCGGGTCCAGTGGGCGCGGAAGAGGGAATGCTCAAACATCAATCTATTGACGACCTCCTGGTCGGCATTGTTACTGCGCATCCAGATTCCAGGCAGCGGGCCTTGAACAATGCGCTGACAATGATACGGGGCGAGACGGATCTCTTTGTTCAAACTTCGCTTGAGACGGGATACTCTCACGAGGACGTCATCAACCAGTGTCCGATGAATCTGGATGGGTCGCAGTTGATCAGCCTGATGACGGTTCTCACCGAAGACAGCGTTGATCTTGAAAAAATGTTCACAGGCTGCCTGCCCCATGTACCTGCAGAGCACATGGCAAACTTGATTGCTTCCGTCCTGCAGGTGTCTGATCCCACAGAAATCAATTCAACCATTCAACTGGCGATGAGCATTCTTGGCCAGGAAGGGCTGGACAGCTCGACAATAATGGTCGAATCACTGATATCAGGTGGTCTGGTCCAGGCTGATGATACCAACTGCGTCGGTGACTGTTTGAGAGAACTGGCAGAAGACTTTATCGACAATCTCGATGAAGGTTTCGGGTTCGAGACGGGCGTTGCACAGGCAGATGAACCCGCTTTAAGCGATAGCTAATAAGCGTCCCGAAATCATCCACAAATCTGTTTGATACAGGCATAATCTTCCGCTTGTCTTTATCGGATCTTGTAAATGTCAGACGACCTCATTATCCGGTCACTTGAATTGGCCGTGGCAAATGCCGGAGATATCACACCGGCGGTTTATAAAAAATACTTCGCCCGATGTCAGGATTCCAAAGCCCTGATGATTCATGTGGACGAACTGGTCCGCGGCAAAATGATGGACGAGGTTTATCGACTGGTGATGGTCGAGGACTATGGGGAAGAAGATGGTTATCTGAACTGGGAAGTTGATAACCATGAAATGGCCTACAGTGTTAAACCTCACATGTATGAAAGCCTCTTTTCTGCTTTGATCGAAACAATATGTGAATCGCTTGGGGATGAATGGAATGCCGACTATGCCGCTGCGTGGAAGCAGCGTTCCGATAGGTTGCGACATGAAATTGTCAGGCGATTTTCTGAAGCAGTGTGATGTTTGAGACTGATGGCCTGATGAAAATAGAAGAGAATGTCGATACAGTCGCAGACTGTTACTCGGTACTCGATACGTGGAGATAGGAAATGGTTGAGCTTAGGGGTAAGAACGCAATTGTGACCGGGGCTGCTGTCGGTCTGGGGAACGCCTATGCAAAAGCACTGGCTGAAGAGGGCGTGAACGTCGCACTCTGTGACCTGCGGGATGAGGTTCACGAACTCAAAGAACAACTGGAAGGACTCGGTGTCAGGGCAATCGCCTGGCAAGGAGATGTCTCCGACCCGGCTCATGTCAGAACAGTAGTAGATGGGGCCAAATCCGAATTCGGCAGTATTGATATTCTCATCAACAATGCCGGTGTCTTTGGCGCGAGTGTCCCTGATGATGATCTGGACAAATCACTCGGAGACTATGAGCGTATTGTCGGTGCCAATCTGAAAGGCGAATACCTGTTCGGCCGGGCCGTGATACCGATCATGATCGATCAGGGTGTCGGTGGTGAAATTGTCAATATTGCGACAGATCACATGTTTACCTGTGGTACCCCCTATGACAGTTGTCCGAAGCATGACGACTGCCCCTGGGGAGATTCGCCGCGACCGACGGGAGGCGGCGACGCCATGGATCTTTACGATGCCAGTAAGTGGGGTCTGAACGGATTTCTCTTTGGTTGGGCCAAGGCCTTAGCCCCCCACAATATCCGGGTAAACGCATTGTGCATGGGTGCGACTGATTCCTGGATGCTGAGATCTTTTCACGGACACAATCCACCTCAGAAGGAAGTCGATTCCTGGATGAAGGCTGAGGACAACGCCCGGGTAATGATCGAACTGCTGAAGGAGGGTTCGCAGGGTCGCAATGCGCAGAACATCAACTTTTGCACGGGCAGACCCGTGGCGCTGGAAGCACCACATGAGCATCTTTACGTGGTACCTGAAACGGTCAGGCTGGGAGGTGAACAATGAGCATTGCAGGCAAGGTCGCTATCGTCAGTGGCGCGGCAGCGGGGCTCGGCAGAGGTTTTGCGGAGAGATTGGTAAGTGAGGGCTGTGACGTATTGGGTTTCGACATCAATCAGGATGTCACTGATATTCCCGGGGTTACGGGGGAGATCGCTGATGTGTCGAAGCGTGAGGATGTGGAACGAGTCGTGGAAAAGGCGGCTGCAATGGGTGAGATTGCCGTGCTGGTGAACAATGCTGGTAGCTGGAAGAAGACGCCGGTGACGTCATCCTGGATTGAAGCGCTCAGTGACTGGGACTTCATCATGGATACCAATTTGAAAGGCGTGCTGATGTTGTCCCGGGCCGTTATACCGCATTTGAAATCCGGGGGCGGACATATCATCAATCTTTCTTCCTACTATGTACTTCCGGCGAAAAGTGACGGCACGAATCCAGAGGATACGGATCTCTACAATGCATCCAAGTGGGCGCTGAACGGATTCACTGACGGTTGGGCGAAATATCTGGCTAAAGACGGTATTACCGTCAACGGACTCTGTATGGGTGCAACGGATTCTCCCATGCTGAGGGGGCTGTTCCCGGATGGTAAGTTACCCCCGGAACTTGGTGCGGTCATGCAACCCGAAGACATCGCCGGACAGATGATGGATCTGATTAATAGCGGGAGAACCGGAGAGAACATCGGCGCCTGGGTAGGTCATCCGGTGACTATTGGTGAAGTGCCGCCGTTGCATCGGCGTATTACAGGCTGACCGCCGGACACCCTGAACTTGGCAGCTGTCACCCTGAACTTGGCAGCTGTCATCCTGAAGCGAAGCTGAAGGATCTCGTTGTAAAACCGAGGTGACTTGTCGAGGTCCTTCGCCTTTGGCTCAGGATGACTGTCAAATGGCTCAGGATGACTGTCAAATGGCTCAGGATGACTGTCTAATGGCTCAGAATGACATTTCGCTAAAGAATCCCAAAGGCGCTGATGGATCGGGCTATGGTTGAAAAGCCAGCGACATTGGCGCCAACGACATAGTTGATGTTGCCATTCTCGGTACCGTACTCCGCGCACTTCGTGTGGATTCCTCGCATGATACTGTGCAGCTTTTCGTCGACTTCTTCGCGACTCCAGCTGACCCGCATTGAATTCTGGGTTTGTTCCAGTCCACTGACGGCAACACCCCCGGCGTTGGCAGCCTTACCTGGCAGAAACAGCACATCGGCATTCTGAAAGTAGGCTCTGGCGTCAGCGGTGGTTGGCATATTGGCGCCCTCACAGATGACCATGGTGCCGTTGTTCACCAGCGTTTTTGCATCCTTGAGGTTCAATTCGTTTTGGGTTGCGGAGGGCACCGCGACATCAGCAGGAAAATCCCAGGGCTTTAGTTTGGGGTGATATTCAGCCCCCTTCAGTTTGTTTACGAAACGGCTGAGGCGCTCGCGTTTCTCTTCTTTGAAGTCCTTGATGAGAGGCAGTTGTTCCCGGCTGAGTCCACCGGGGAGATACAAGGTACCATTTGAGTCGCTCAGCGTAACGACCTTTGCGCCCTGTTCCATTGCCTGTTCCGCCGCATAGATGGCGACGTTGCCACTGCCGCTGATGGCAACGGTTTTACCAAGCAGAGTCTTATCCTGATGATTGAGCGCGTGTTCACAGAAGTAGATGCAACCGTAGCCGGTCGCTTCCTTGCGGATCAGGCTGCCCCCCAGGTCACTGGGTTTGCTGGTGATAGCACCTGACCAGCGGTTTTGAAGTTGATTGTACTTTCCGAACAGAAACCCTATTTCACGTGCGCCGACGCCGATATCACCGGCAGGAACATCGACGTCTTCACCGATATGGTGCTGGAGTTCAGTCATCATGGCGTGACAGAAGCGCATGATTTCGGCGTCGCTCTTGCCGCGTGGGTTGAAGTTGGCACCACCTTTGGCGCCACCCATTGGCAGTCCAGTGAGTGCGTTTTTAAAGACCTGTTCAAAAGCCAGAAACTTCAGAACGCTGCGATTGACACTCGGGTGAAATCGGAGGCCACCCTTATAGGGACCGAGGTTATTGTTGAACTGCACCCGCCAGGCACGATTCATCATTACATCGCCGTTGTCAGCTTCCCAGGTAACCCGAAACGAGATAATTCTGTCTGGTTCGGTTAGCCGGTCCAGTATTTTTTGCGAACGGTATTTATCATGATCCAGGTACCAGGGCATGACAGTCTCTGCAAACTCCTGGACCGCCTGCTGAAATTCCTTTTCATAGGGATTGCGTGCCCGAACCCCGTGCATAAATTGCTGAAGCTCTCGTGTGATCGATTTTTTCACTGCCACCCCCCAACGTTTGTCGACTTAATATTACAATGATCGAAGCGGTGAATCGTTGACTGTTATCAGGAATTCGGTAAATGACGTGGCATGCTGGCAGTTGTATTGGTCGGCGAATGCGTCATCATAGGTCTATGAATTGGAGCCCATTTACAGACGAAGCGATGGCTGATCCAGCCAGTGGCCACCAGTATCTTCTCGATACGTGTCCGGTACATTGTTGTGATGGTTTCGATCCACCGTTTTTTACACTTTCCCGGTACGAGGATGTGCAAACGGCGTTAAGGGATATCGAAACTTACTCCAGCCACTTCGGTCAGGGGCCGAGGTTTACGGAGCCTGCGGGGATGCTCTGCGATCCGCCTCAACATACCTTTTACCGGAAGATACTGCAGTCATGGTTTACACCGAAGGCCGTCGAAGCGTTACGTGAGCCTGTAACCCGGCTGACCCATGAATTGGTTGATGGCATTTTGAGTGGTCCTGGTGAGTTTGATGCCCACGACGACTTTGCCTTTCCGTTGCCGGTTACCATTATTGCTGATCTTCTCGGCGTACCGAAGTCTGATCTGGAGCAGTTCAAGCACTGGTCTGATATCCAGGTGGCTGCCATGGGTTCGGCAAAGCCGGAACAATACCTGCCGATTCAACAGGAGTTCATGGCGTATATGCACAGCCATCTGATGCAGAGAAGAAAGCAGATCGCTGATGGTGTGTCGGTACCCGAAGACCTGTTGACTCTGCTCGCTGGTGCGAGAACCGAGGAGGGAGAATTTACTCCTGAGCCAGACTCGTTATCGGTCCTGAATCAGTTACTGGTAGGCGGTAATGAAACAACGACATCCCTTGTAACTAATCTAATCTGGCGACTACTGGAAGTGCCGGAGCGCTGGCAGATGATTGTCGACGATCCCTCCCTGATAAGGTCAGCAATAGAAGAAAGTCTGCGCTATGACCCACCCGTGCTTGGCCTGTACAGGAATACAACCAGGGAGGTCAGGTTGCACGGCGAAGTCATCCCAAGCGGCAGCAAGGTGTTTATCAACTATGCCGCAGCCAACCGGGATGCAAGCGTCTATCCGAATCCCGATGAATTTGATGTCACCAGAAATCCTCAGCGCCATATGTCGTTTGGTCTGGGAGTGCATTTTTGCCTGGGTGCGCCGACGGCACGCCTTGAAACCGAGATCGCGCTCAGTGTACTCCGGGAGCGAATGCCGGAACTGCGATTGCTGGGTGCCGGCGAACGTATCGCGCCCTTTTTTCTTTGGGGCCGAAGAAAACTTCCTGTGTCCTGGAAACGATAGTCCAAATTATTTGTTAGATTAATACAACTAGCCAAGGAGAAGAGTATGTCTACTGTCATGATCGTGGGTGCAACCCGTGGAATTGGTCTCGAAATGGTCAGGCAATACGCCGCCGATGGCGACATTGTGATCGCCTGTGCCCGGGACACTGGCGCTGCGACATTGCTCGATGAAGTTGCCGCCGGTATAGAAAGCGTCACCATTGAACAGCTAGACATCGCCGACCCTGCTTCGATTGATGCCGCTGCTGAACGAATTGGCGATGGTGCGATAGACAAGGTTGTCATTGTTGCCGGTGTTGCCGGCGGGAATCAGCAGACACTGGATGACCTGGATATCGAGGCCTGGCACGATACGCTAAATGCCAATACGATCGGCCCGGCATTGGTAGCCAGAGCATTTAAAAGGAATCTCATAGCCTCCGGTAACGGCAGTCTGATGATTATCTCAAGTCAGGTGGGTGCTTCTACCTGGCCATTGGGGGGGATGTACATCTACTCAACCACCAAGGCGGCGGTTAACAGAGTTGGTAAGATACTGTCCATCGACTGGAAAGATGAACCCATCACTGTATCCATTATGCATCCGGGTTGGGTACAAACGGATATGGGGGGTGCCCAGGCCGAATTGACGGTGGAGGAGAGCGCGTCAGGTATCCGCACTGTACTGTCAGGACTGACCAAGAAAGACTCTGGCAATTTCTACAAGTGGAATGGAGAACTGCACGCCTGGTAATACCCCAACCGAGCATTCCTGGGTCACGTATTGAGTTGATTTTGGCGGGTGTGCGCTTGACGCAGACTCGAGGCCTGGATGGCCGAAAGTCAGGCCCCATGGATGGGTTTACGCCGGTGCGGCAAGTGTGCACCCGTCAAAATCGACAGATACCTTTGAAGACTAGTTTGAATTGGAGAACTAACTAGTCTTCAAGAGAAATGGCTGTCGCCGGGCAGACCTCAATCGCTTCGTTTGCGTGTTTCAGCAGTCCCTTGTCATCACCGATGTCATCGGTCAGCACGGTCGGAAAGCCGTCACGGCCCATTCTGAATAGTTCAGGATGGTTGTAGTAGCACTCACCGGCCATGATGCACTTGTCTGTGTCGATTTTGACTTTCATTTGTCGAATTCCATCCAGAGCTCTTCCGGTGCGCGGAACCCGCCAGAGTCTATATTTGGCGCCGTAACACCCGGGTGATCGGCAAATTTTGCCCTTGGATTCCTGATTCGTTCCATGAGCTTGCCGCAGGCAATGGCTGACTCCTGGCGGGCCATGGCATAGCCCATGCAGAAGTGCTGCCCTATCCCAAACCCAAGATGCCCATTTTTGCCATCCTTGTAACGACCGGACCGGTTTTCACGCCCCATGTGTAGATCATCTCTGTGGATATTAAAGGTGTCAGGATCCTTGAATGCCCGTTCATCACGGTTCCCTGCGCCGAGATAAAGAATAACTCCGGCCCGTTCAGGAATGACCTCGTTATGTATCGGTATTTCCTTTGTCGTGAATCTGAACTGTGCATGTACTACCGGGTCATAACGCATCATTTCTGTAAAGACATTTTCCCAGAGTTCGGGCTTCTCGATGACATCGTTCAATTGATCCGGGCGAGTATAGAGAAGGTGATACCACATGTTAGAAATCGCCTTGTCTGTCGTATCCCCTCCGGCGGCAAGAAGCAGGGTCACAAACCCTTTTATTTCCTCGATCGTCATGCGGTTGCCATCCAGTTCTGCAACGCAGATTCGTGACAGCAGATCTTCGCCTGGATTCTTGCTTCGTTCTTTGATCATCGGGTCGATGTAGTCCCACATGTCATTGCGGGCCTTGAGACCTCGCGTCATGTGTTCACCGCCAAAGCCGAGGCCGGCGATCAACAGCTGATACCATTCGACAAATGTGTCCTCATTTTCTCGCGGCAGACCCAACATGTTGGAAATAACGCGAATAGGTAGCTGGCTGGAAAACTGCCGGACGATCTCCACCTCACCTTCGTCGAGAAATTTGTCGATCACTTCGTCTGCGATCTTGTCGATCACCGGCAGGAAATCCTGGAGATTCTGGCCGACGAACTGGCCTGCAATGATATTTCTCAGGCGCCGGTGCTCACCGCTGTTGCCGTATTCCAGTATATTTGGACCGAAGATGTGCCGGGAACCAAAATCGTAAGGGCCGTCAGGTTTGTACATCGCCCGGTCAAAGTTCTCGTTGTTCTGAAAGCAGCCATCCACATCCCAGTACCGGGACACGATCCAGCGATTGTGGAACCGATCATGGTATATGGGGTGATGGTCCCGCAACTGCTTGTAGATGGGGAAGGGGTTTTGTTGAAATTCCTCGGAATCGAAAATCCTCGGGTCGAGGTCCGAATCAGTATTCTTGGTTGCCTCAGACATAAGCGCCTCTTCAGATTGTTGTTATGAGCCCGTAACGTGCACGCCAGGATTTGAATTTGTAGTCAAGTACAAAAAACTGAATTAGACTACTTTGAATAGCCCGGTCGTGCAATCAGCAATGATGGCAGGGCGCCAGGGGGAAATTTGTGTTTCAGGAATTCATACGATGACTTATGTAATTGCCGATGCCTGTATTGATGTAATGGATCAATCATGTATCGAGGTCTGTCCTATCGACTGTATATACACTGAGGTCGACGAGGGAGATCGCATATGTTACATCGAGCCAGATGAGTGCACGGACTGTGGTGTCTGTGAGCCAGCATGTCCGGTTGGCGCAATTTTCGTTGATGAGTCCGTGCCCAGTGAATCTGAGGCGTTCACGGAGATCAATGCCCTCTGGTTTAAGGATCGACCTGCTGCTCGTAAAAAAGTCGATGCTTTCAACAAAGGCGAAGTTACAGCCACTTAGGATTCGCAGCCATGCAGAAAGTTAAGAGTCTCACACCGAAGCAGGAAGACAGACGTCACAGAATCCTGTCGGCCGCCCGGGACATGGTGGCTGATCATGGTTATGAAGGCATGGTGATGAGTCAGGTTGCTGATCGGGCGGGCGTTTCACCGACGACGTTATATAACCTCTTCAATACCAAGGATCAGCTGGTGATGGAGTCTTTGCGTGAACTGATGGCCGAAAGCGCGCGCGAGGTTATTGCAGGTTCGGACGGCCCCGGCTGGCGGTATCTTTAC
>JABHYO010000195.1 GCA_018656865.1 Gammaproteobacteria bacterium
CGGTTACACGAGAGGACAACGACCGTTACTATCAGCTCATCAAAGCGTTCTACGACAAGACGGGTGTACCCATGGTATTGAACACGTCGTTTAACGAAAATGAACCGATTGTCTGCACACCAGTCGAGGCGATGGATTGCTTCCTTCGTACGAAGATGGATGTACTCGTGCTTGAAAATACGGTCATTCGGCGACGATGAAGCTGGTTTTCGTCAATCGATTCTTCTACCCGGACTCTTCCGCCACCAGCCAGATGCTTACCGATGTTGCGTTCTATCTTGCAAGCAAGGAACACAATGTCCACATCGTTACCTCAAGACTCAACTACGAAGGGGGCGATCAATTACCTTGCAACGAAACAGTAAACGGGGTCTCTATTCACCGAGTCTGGACAACGAAATTTGGGCGTGCCAATTTGGTTGGTCGTGCTTTTGACTATGTGACTTTCTACCTGTCAGCCTTCTTCGTACTACTGCTTCTGTTGAAGAGAGGTGACCACGTAATTGCCAAAACCGACCCACCCCTGGTGTCAGTACCCGTCGGTTGGGCGGCCCGTATCAGAGGTGCGCGCCAATACAACTGGCTACAGGATCTTTTTCCTGAAGTTGCCCAGGAACTGGGTATGAAGATTCCTGGTTTCTTGACTGGATTGCTGCGCTGGTTTCGCGATGCATCGATCCTGAAAGCAGAGAACAATATTGCCATCGGCGAACTGATGCGAAATAAGATCCTGAAATTGGGTGTGGGTGCCGACAGGATTGTTGTGATTCCCAACTGGGCGGATGGAGAAGCCATACAACCGAATCGTGGGTTGAACCCGCTTCGGGATACCTGGCATCTGCGTGATAAGTTCGTCGTTGGCTATTCCGGCAACCTGGGCCGTGCCCACGAGATTGAAACCCTGCTCGGCGTGATACGCGAACTGAAAGATGAAGATAATATCTGCTTCCTGTTTATTGGTTCCGGCGTGTTGTTGGATTCCCTCAAAAAGATAGCCAACGAAGAAGGTCTTTCTAATCTGATCTTCAAGCCCTATCAGCCCAGAGAGCTGTTGCCACAATCGCTGACCGTGCCGGATGTGCACATCACCATCCTAAGACCTGAGCTGGAAGGCCTGATTGTCCCCAGTAAAATCTATGGCGTGCTGGCAGCAGGAAGACCCAGCATCTATATTGGTGATACCCAAGGTGAAATTGGTGAACTTGTCACAACTTATAACGCAGGGCTGGTCGTTCAGGTTGGCGATGTTGCGGGGCTTAACACAGCGATACTGAGACTCAGGGATGATGTCGCTGATAGGGAATCGATGGGCGCCAATGCCCGCCGCTATTTCGATGAAAATCTAGGCATCCGGCGGAGTCTTGAGATGCTGGAGCAGATCCTATGCTAGGTCGGAGTAGAGCCCCGTGAGGCTCTCTATCGTAGGAACCGGCCACGTTGGTCTGGTGACAGGAGCTTGTTTCTCAGAAATGGGTAACAGCGTCATCTGTGTCGATATCGATAAGGCCAAACTTTCTTCGTTTCGAGAGGGGGATATCCCTTTCCACGAACCGGGGCTCGAGGACCTGGTTAAAAAAAACGTAGAAGCAGGGCGTCTTACTTTTAGCGGTGATCTTGTATCGGCCGTCAACGGTGCAGAAGTCGTTTTCATCGCCGTCGGCACCCCGTCCAGCGAAAGTGGTAGGGCGGATTTGTCCTGTGTGCTATCGGTAGCGAGGTCAATTGGCCAGACATTGCGGCATCCGCTTGTCATCTCGCTTAAGTCCACCGTACCGGTTGGGACCGCAGATGAAGTCCGCGAAGTTATCCAGCTTGAACTTGAGGCAAGAGGCGCAGATATCGAATACGATGTCGTCAGTAACCCGGAATTTCTAAGAGAAGGCAGTGCCGTCAAGGACTTCATGTATCCCGATCGAATCGTTGTCGGCGCGAATTCACCGAGAAGCGAACGGGTGATGGAAGAACTCTATGACGCTTTCGCAAAAAAGCAGGAGCGCATTCAATTCGTCGGAATCCGTGATGCGGAAATGATCAAGTATGCCGCCAACGCCATGCTCGCCACCAAGATTTCGTTCATGAATGAAATTGCACTGATCTGCGATGAGTTCGATATTGATGTTGAAAATGTGCGACGAGGCATCGGTTCTGACTCGCGGATTGGACCATCCTTTATCTACCCAGGTTGTGGCTATGGCGGTTCCTGCTTCCCCAAGGATGTGCGAGCCATGATCCACATGGCCCAGCAAGCGGGAATTGCGGACAACATTTTTGAAGCGGTTGAACGACGTAACGACAAACAACAACAGGTGATGGTCGATAAGGTCCTGATGCATTTCGATGGTGACATCAACGGCAGGAAATTCGCATTGTGGGGTCTCGCCTTCAAGCCTGAAACCGATGATATTCGTGGTGCACCCGCTATTGCCATTGCCCGTGAACTAAGTCAGATGGGCGCTGAAGTTATCGCTTTTGATCCTCAGGCAATGGGACCAGCGCGTGAAGCGTTGGCGGGCTTCCCGATCACTTTCGTCGATGATCCTTACGATGCCACGGAAGGTGCTGATGCACTTCTGGTCACGACAGAATGGCGACAGTTCAAACAGCCGGACTTCAGGCGACTCAGTAAACAACTGAAATCATCGACCATCTTTGATGGCCGGAATATCTATCATCCTGAGCGATGCGTAGACTATGGCCTGACCTACGTCGGTATCGGCCGTAGCTCTTCGCTATATTCGGCGCTACATAGTGAACGGCCCTAGCCTGTGCTGAGCGTGCTGCTGATACCCGCTGCTGTCGCAGCCATTGTTACATTCGTCACCATACTCATCTTCATGGCGATCGCGGACAAGATACGGCTGGTCGATGAGCCGGAAGGTCGGAAGCAGCACCGGGCCAGCACGCCGATGGTGGAAGGTATCGGTATCGTCGCCGGATTGATGAGTCTCTACTTCACGCTGCCGGAATTGTTTGTGCAACATTGGGTGATCTTCGCTTCCGTCGTTGTGCTGATGCTGCTCGGTATCGTTGACGATCTAGCGCGTATTCATAGCGCGCTGCGTATTTTTGTTCAGATCTGTGTTGGCGTCGCCATCCACTTTGAGGGCAACCTGGCGTTCAAATCCGTTGGTGATATCTGGTTCATTGGTGATCTTGGCCTCGGGCCCTATTCGCTGACCTTTACCTGCATCGCAGTCGTCGGCGGGGTTAATGCCATCAACATGATGGATGGCCTGGACGGTCTTTGTGGGTTGATCGTCGGCACTGCAGTGGCATTCCTCGCCGGTATGGCATTGGTGGCGGGAGACAGGGATGTTTTTTTTATCTCATCTATTCTCCTGGCAGTGCTGGCCACTTTTCTGCTGTTTAACTACCGGTTCCCCTGGAACCGAAGAGCCGTCATCCCGAGCGATCCCTCTGCTCATTTGAATGATCCCTCTGTCATCCAAAACGACCCTGCCGTCATCCTGAACGATCCCCCTGTCATCCTGAACGAGCCCTCTGTCATCCTGAACGAGCCCTCTGTCA
>JABHYO010000199.1 GCA_018656865.1 Gammaproteobacteria bacterium
AATCCGGGACGGGAGACATTACCCATGACAACGAACTCGGCAACGAGATCCTTCGATACTGAGGAAATAGCCCAGTCCGTCGGACCCTCTATGGCGTGTACTCGCTCATCGATGACGTCGTACTCCCCGGCGAGTTCAGCCACGTGTTGCTCCACCATTGCCTTCATCTTCGATCGATAATTAACGCGGGTTTCAACGGCAACGGACACGGGTACAAATACCGGTGGAGGCGGATAGGCACTGACCAGGTGCAGTTCAAAATCGAGAACGTTGGCAAGAAATTTGGCCAAATCGAGAATCGACCTGTTCAATTGTCGATGTAGTTCCGTTTCGGGTGCCGCATCGACGGCGGCGAGCACCTGCCCTACTTCGTCCCACTGGCCGTCTTTAACCAGCAACACCGGGCATGGGCTGTAACGCAGCAGGTTCCAATCTGCGTGATTGAACATGGCTTCGGCGCGACCATGATGCTGTGCATGTTTCACCAGCAGATCGTATTCGTCCTCCTTACACTGCTGCAAGACGGCTTCTACTGGCTGCCGATCCCAGACGACATCAAAGGTAATGACGAGGCCTTTATCAATATAGGGCGCAACCAGTCGTTCAACCATGACCCGACTGCCGTCGACGATCGTCTGAATAAAGGTGTCGCGCTGACCGCCGGTGAGGAAGGTCGCGATACCTATTGACGCGTCGTAGGCGCAGAGGAATAAATGTAGCGAGGCGCCACTAGCCTCTGCAAGATAGGCGGCACGGGCTAACGCAGGTTGTTCTTCCTGCTGAGGATCCAGTACCACAAGGATATTATCGAGTCTTCGCACGACTCTGATTGTAAGGGGTCGTCCAGCGGTTTGCTATTCGTCCTGGTATCCCGTGACAGTGTTGGACGAAAGGCGTTCCCGATCGACCTCCTCCACCGTGTTACGGATGTCGGGGTACATCTCGAATACCTTGTCCAGATCTTTACGACTGAGCTCATAGAGCGAGCATGGTGTCGCTGCTCTGGCTGTCGCGTTTCTCGGTGTACCGTGCAGCAATGCTGATTCACCAAAAAAGTCACCGGCATAAAGTGTGGCAACATGATTGACCTTGTCACCATCCTCAATTTCGACATTGGCAATACCGCGAGCAATCAGGAACATGGAATCACCGGCCTGCCCCTGTTTGATAAT
This sequence comes from Gammaproteobacteria bacterium, assembly GCA_018656865.1. Classification (GTDB taxonomy): domain Bacteria; phylum Pseudomonadota; class Gammaproteobacteria; order Pseudomonadales; family Azotimanducaceae; genus UBA9659. The sequence goes on from JABHYO010000199.1 coordinate 1,173, forward strand.
CGCCGTACCTCTCGGTACCGTTTTCGGCCTGAGATATCCTCCGATCAATTCCCGCTCAGCTTCACCAATACCGGAGAACATGGGTACTTTACGCAGGATTTCAGTGACCTCGATCTCGAAGGCAGCGGAGATATTGTCCTGCTTCAGTTGTCTGAGTCGACCTGCCTGATCCTTCAGGATCTTGCTGGCGATACCCTCCTGCAACATACCGAGTTCCGCTGCATGTTCAACCGATTCGTGTTCCGCCACCAGCAGTAGTCGCTGACCCAACTGCTCCTGCATGGTTTCGACGAATTCTGGGTAGAGATCTGCGACATCGTCGATCTGGACCTTGACGGCTTCCAGAATTGATTCATAGACGTGCCTCACTTCCTCGGTGACTTCGGAATCGATCTTGCCTTCGCTGGCGATAGTCTCGAGGCTGTGCAGAACTGAATTTGCTGATCGATAACGGCCCCAGGCTGCATCGTAGTCGCGGATTATTCTGGAAGTGGACAGACGCTCGACGATCCATCGAACACCGATAGCATCGAAAACCCGGGTCACCAGCAGACCTGCTGCTTTGCCGATTGAAACTTCCGTTTGCGCTGTCGGCATCAGACCGCGATGTCGAACCTCGTCAATCTGCACTTCAATGGTGTGGTCGAGCTCCCGAAATGCCCACTCGTTGATAAGGCCCCTCGAGAACAATTCATAGATCCGGGATTTCTCTCGGGCAAGACATCGCATCGCAAGGATCTTTGCCATCTCCGCCTTGCTCATCTCGTTGTTCAGGTCCTCGATTTCAGCATTCAGCTCCTCTAGGTTCCGTTCGCAACGCTCACGGATGTTGTCTGCAATACGTTGAGAAAAGAGCCCGCCTGAAACAAGAGAATTGAGTCGCTCCAACCCTTCCTGACGCGCGTCACGATCACCTTCGAGCTTGGCGAGGCTGTCAGAAAGACTCAATGCATTGAGTCCGAAATACTTGACCAGTTTTTCGATACTGAGCCCCTGAACCACCAGCGTGAACAACACTGCGCCCATGACGATGGAGATCAGTGTGTCTTTGTAGTCAAACGGTGGTAGAGAAAGCACAATGGCCAGCGCTATGGCACCGCGCAGACCACCCCAGTACATGACCGATTGAAACGGCAGGCCGATAGCCTCGGCACCGGGGAACTTACCCAGCAGAGGTACTACGCCGAAAATGACGATGGCTCGTGAAATCAGCATGGCGCCCACCACCAGCGCAATCAGATCGATGGACTGCCACAACACCACCAGGTCAATCTGTAGGCCCACCATGATGAAGATCAAAGCATTCGCGACAAAGGCGAGGTACTCCCAGAAGTGCTCCATGAACTCAGATGTAGATGGCGATATTTTTGACTTGCCCCAGGAACCGATGGTGATAGCCGCCGCAACCACGGCCATGATGCCACTGACATGGAAAGCGTGCTCAGCAATGATGAAGGAAAAATAGGCGAGGATCGTTGTCAGGGTGATCTCAATGGCGGGGTCGGACTCGATACGCCCAAGTGTATAGCCAGCCATCAGGGCCAGTACCCAGCCGACGGCTACTCCGCCGACGAATACAATCAAAAACTCTCCCGTCCCGTCGATCAGCACGCTGGGTGTGAAGGTGCCAGCACTGACCAGACCAATAAGAATAGTTGCAAGCACCAGCGAGGTCGCATCGTTAAAGAGGCTCTCGCCTTCAACCAGAATGGTCAACCTTTCCGGCACACCAAGTTGTTTGAAAATGGCAATCACTGCCACGGGGTCCGTGGCACTCAGGATGGCGCCCAATAGCAGCGACACCAGCAGGTCGAATTCACTGAAGGTCGAGAAGATGAAGCCAATAATAGCGGTGGATATAAGGAGACCAGGCACCGCGAGCGTCAGCACCGGCCAGATATTACTCGATAGCTGTCTCGCGTCCAGGTTGAATGCCGACTCAAAAATCAGCGTTGGTATAAAGACAAACAAAACCAATTCGGGTGTCAGGCGAAAATGCGTCAGCAGCTCCAGCCCGGGCACACCATGACCGAAGGTTGAGATAGCAATACCAACGAAAACGAGCAGAATCGTCAGGGGAAGTTTATCGACCCGTTTGCTGATCATCGTTGTGACGGCCGCAACCAGAAGCAACAGGACAATTCCTGTTACCAGGTCGGCCATTGGATTTGCAGCATGCTCCATCAGTTATCCTCCGATCGGTTCGGATACATCAATAGCTTTTTTCCTGTCCCAGTACCTGTTCTCCGATAAATGACTTAATCATTTCCTGCGAAACCGGCGCAATGACAGGGATCATGATTTCCCGCAAATAGCGTTCTACATGGTACTCCTTCGCGTAACCCATGCCACCATGAGTTCGCACTGCCTGCTGGCAGGCTGACAATGCAGCCTCGGCAGCAAGATACTTTCCCGCATTGGCCTCAGCACCGCAGGCCTTACCATCATCGTAGAGTGAAGCGGCTTTAAAGACCATGAGAGAGGCAGCTTCCAACTCCATCCAGTTGACGGCAAGCGGGTGTTGAATAGCCTGGTTCTTGCCAATGGTGCGATCGAAAACAACCCTCTCCTTAGCATAGTTCGCCGCCCGCTCCAGAGCAGCCTGCCCAAGACCGACTGATTCTGCCGCAATTAGAATACGTTCGGGGTTGAGCCCATGCAGCAGACATTGCCATCCCTTACCTTCTTCGCCAATGCGGTCATCAACAGGTACCACCAGATCGTCAATAAAAAGCGCGTTGCTGTCGACGGCCTTGCGCCCCATCTTCTCAATCAGACGGACCTCGATACTGTCGCGATTGAGATCGGTGTAAAAGAGGCTCAGCCCTTCTGTTGCCTTGTTACATTCTTCCAGTGGGGTCGTTCGAACAATCAGCAAAATCTTATTGGCGGTCTGCGCTGTCGTTGTCCACATCTTACTGCCATTGATGATGTAGTTGTCACCATCACGGATGGCCCTTGTCTGCAATCGAGTGGTGTTGAGTCCAGAGTTCGCCTCGGTCACGCCAAAGCAGGCACGATCCTGGCCTTTGATTAGGGGCGGCAGGAAACGCAATTTCTGTTCGTCGGTACCAAAAACAACAATCGGGTTGGGGCCAAAGAGGGTTAGGTGAACGGCAGATGCGCCGGTGAATCCGGCACCGGAACGTGCAATCGTGTGGGCCAGTACGGCCGCCTCGGTAATGCCGAGCCCCGCACCGCCGTATGCTTCCGGCATGGCGATACCGAGCCAGCCGCCTTCGACGATTGCCTGGACAAAAGATTCCGGGAAGTCCCCGACCTTGTCACGTTCCAGCCAATAATCCTCGTCGAACTCCCGGCAGACACGATCAACGGCATCTCTTACCGCCAGTTGCTGCTCCGTGAACTCAAAATTCATCCGGTTTCCATATTTGATGCCTAATGTGCTGAATACTATAGAAAATCGCTGTTAAAGCACATTTCCTCACGATTTTGTGACCCAGCGCACAATTTGGCGGTTATTTCCATTATTTATTCAGTTATTATCAGGCACTTACTGCTATTTTTGAAAGCTCGGTATTAGGAGTCATCTCGCCAGTGGAAGTCGTCAGTTCAGACAAACGTCAGGCCACCCGGAAGGCGCTATTAAGTGCGGCGAAGGAGCTTGTTTTTGAAAAAGGGCACGATCGTATTTCCGTCCAGGAAATCACCAGTTGCGCGCGTGTCGCCACCGGCACTTATTACAATTACTTCGATTCCAAGCAGGACATTTTCTACGCAGTTGCCGATGATATGAAAGACGAGATGGCCCGAGCGCTTGACGATTCGCGAGCCATCATCAAGGACCCGGCCATGCTGGTCTCAGTCACGCTCAAATACTATTTCTATCAGACCATCGACAACGATGACTGGCGCGAGTTTACCCATTGCGTCGGACTTGGTGATCTTCCCCTTCAGCAATCATCTGAGCAATGTCTGGAGGATATACAGCGCGGGATCAAAGCCGGGCGGTTCCGGGTCGATGACATCCACTTCACCCAGAACCTGGTAACCGGCATGGTCAGCCATGTTAGTCGGGAAATACAGAAAGGAAGGATTGGTCGTAACGCAGTTGAATTCGCCATCCGATCCATCCTGCAGATGCTGGGATTACCGGACCTGGTATCGAAAGCGCTGACTCAAACGCCACTACCGCCGATTGCCGCTCCCAAAAGAGCACGACGGGCATCCCAGACGAGCAGCGACATTACTTCCATTACTGAGTATTCGAGCGCGAAGAAAACTCTCTAATAGCTTCTCTAGCTGACGGCGTACCTCATCATCGACCTGCTGCCATCGGCAAGTCCGTCACGAAACTTCGACTCCCACTTACCCCATTCGGCAACGTACTTCTGGCCGAACTGAACCAGTGCTGCTTCGATGGCATCAGCATCCGTCTCAACACTGGCATTGGTGATGATTGATGGTAACGACTGGTAGTCGGCATTCTTCCAGTAACCAAGATCACCAACCCACAGCCGGGTTTTGGTGTTCCCTCGCCGAGGCGCCCTGGAACGCCAGCTTTCGGTTGCGGTACAGACAAAGACGTCAGCACCGACCATTGCATACCATAATTCGGACTGGCAGCTGCTGAGTTCACCGTTCGACTTAACTGGCGATAAATAAATCAGGTTCGACTCAGTCAGCGCGGCTTTGGCTTCAGTTGCCTCGGATTGCCGTGGCAGTGCGCTGAGTGACGGTACCGCGGCACAACCGATGAGAAATGATCTTCGTTTCATATGTACTCCCCAGTGTCAGAGTGTCCCAGTGTCAGAGTGTCCGAGTGTCAGAGTCCCAAAACCAGTTTTGCCATGATATTGCGTTGTATTTCGTTCGACCCTGCATAGATTGAGACCTTGCGGGTAGTGAAATAATTCGGTGCTGTCGCATTGGCATAGGACGGACCAATGGGTTCGTCGTTGGTGCCTGGTGCCGGATTGGCAAAAGGCACGCTATAGTTGCCGACTGCTTCGATGGCAAGCTCTGTCAGTTCCTGTTGCAGTTCAGTGCCCCTGCACTTCAGCAGGGATGACTCTGGACCAACATTTTTACCGGTAGACAGGCTGCTTAGAATTCGAAGCTCCGTGAATTCCATCGCTGAAATGGCTATCTCTGTTTCCGACAGCCTGCGCTTGAATTCCTCATCTTCGATCATCGGTGCGCCCTGGCCATCAACTTCGGTTGAAGCGATATCCCGAATATGTCCGAGACCTGCTTTCAGGCCATGCGAATAGGCATTTCCCCGCTCAAACTCGAGTAGGTACTTGGCGTATGTCCAGCCCTTGCCCTCTTCGCCGATGAGGTTGTCAGCCGGTACCCTGACCTCATCGAAGTGAACTTCGTTAATCTCCTGATAGCCCTCAGGCGGATTATCGATGGTGACAATGGGGTTGACCTCGATACCCGGTGAACTCATATCGATCAAAAGGAAAGAGATACCTTTCTGGGGAATGTCCTCATCCTTGGTCCTGACCAGGCAGAAAATCCAGTCCGCATGCTGACCAAGGGTATTCCAGGTTTTGGTGCCACTGACGATATAGTCATCGCCGTCGCGGACAGCCTTGGTTCGTAGTGAAGCCAGGTCTGAACCCGCGCCGGGTTCCGAATAGCCCTGACACCACCAGACGCGGCTCGCCAGGATGTCTGGCAGAAACTTGTCTTTCTGCTCCTGCGTACCAAACGCCATGATCACCGGCGCCACCATACTCTGACCGAACGGCAGCATGCCAGGCGTACCGGCAGCAGACATCTCCAGATCGTAAAGATAACGCTGGGTTGCGGTGAATTCAGGGCCGCCGTAATCTGCTGGCCAGTTCAGGCCTGCCCAGCCCCGCTCGTACAGAGCCTGCTGCCAGTAAACATAGTCTTCCTTGCGGAGATGGCGCTGTTTTTGCATTTCCTCCGGAAAGCTATCCTTGATCCACTGCCGGACCTCCATCTGGAAATCAAAGTCCTCCTGACTGAATTCAAGATCCATGTCTTAACCTCAAGCTGTTTTCACTAAAATACTCTATTTTTGTGCTCGCTACGATGCCTGTTCAACCAGGCTTCGACCGACGACCTTCAGCGTCAGAGTTTCTTCTGTTCCTTCGAAAATTGAAAGAACCCTGGCATCGAGCCAGTAGCGCGAAGCGTCAGTTTCTTCGGCGTATCCCATTCCACCATGTATCTGCATTGATTCACGTGCGATCCATTCTGACAGCTTGCAGGCAAGCAGCTTGACCAGACTGGCCTCCATCTGCCCACCGCCCTCGTCCATCATTCGACCGACTGTATAGGTGAACTGTCGAGAGGCACCAAGATACATGGCCATACGGGCGAACTTCACCAGGGTAAGTTGATAGTCGGCGACAGGTTGCCCGAAGACTTTTCGATCCTGGGCATAGGTAAGTGCACAATCGAATGACGCCTGCATTACGCCACAGGCCCTTGCGGCTGTTTGTATTCGACCACCCATGAATCCCCGCATGGTGAAGTAGAAGCCTTTCCCGAGCCCCTGCCCTTCACCCAGGAGATGCGTCGCCGGTACAAAAAAGTCATCAAAGAACAATTGAAACGAATGCATACCCCGGTAACCAATCGTTGGAATCGCCTGGCCGGATAATCTGCCACCACCATCCTGAACCACATCGAATTCATCGCCATCGAATTCCGGTTTTTCCACCATGAACAGGCTAAGACCTCGATGGCCCAGTTTTGGGTCTGGGTCTGTTCTGGCCAGAGTCAGCAGTACACCAGACTTACCGGCGAACGTACTCCAGGCTTTGGCGCCGTTCAGCAGCCAGCCATCTTCTGTCTGGGTTGCCTTCAGCTTCATGGAAGCAACGTCGGAACCGAAATCAGGTTCCGTAATGGCAATACCGCAAAGCGGCCTACCTTCGGAAATACGCGGCAGCCAGTACTGTTTTTGTTCCTCGGTGCCGCCTTCAATGAGCGCACGGGCCATAATCTCGGGTCGGGTGATTAGACTACCTGCTCCCCCAAGAGAAGCTCGCGAGAGTTCCTCGGTGACGACAATCATGCCAAGTGAATCCTCCTGATCATCAGGCAGAAGTCCGCCGTATCTCTGTGGGACACTTAGGCCGAAGCAGCCAAGATCCCTGACGCCATCCAGAATCGCATCGGGGATGATCTGATCCTGGCGATGGATTTCTTCGGCTAACGGTTTAACCACATCATCGGCAAACTGGCGGAAGGTATCCGCCATTAGTATTTTTTCTTCATCCAGTCCTCTATCGCCGAGATCGCCGTCACGATCGACAATCTCTCTACCGAGCGCGGCGAGGCGTGACGTGCTAAGCAGATCGCCGCAGGCATCAAGTGACAGCGTCTCCATATCCCCGGCATCAAGACCGAAATCCGCTGGATATCGGCCAAGTCGGTTGCGGATATTGTGGAGTGATTCGGCGGCAAAGGCTGTCGCCAGACGCTCTTCGATTTCACCGTTCAGGGCGGCGTACTGTAGGTAATTGCGCGCACATTGTAGTTCCGCAGTCGACACGGCAAGGTCCGATGTCACCTGCTGTTGTTCGTCGAGACGACCGACCGAAAACTTACCATCGGTCGTGCAGGCATCGCGTACATGGACGAGAGCCTTTGCCAGTATCTGCTCGAATTCGTCGAGAGTGTTGTTCAATGCTTTGGCGGTATCGCTCATGTATTCATCCTGTTTTCAACTATTTGCTGGAAGGAACGGCCATGCAGTTCCTCAAGGGTAATGCCAGTTTCCAGGGCCTCGACTTCTTTTAGCGCACCGCAGTTAATGCCGTTCACAAAAAAGTTCAGCAGCCCTTGTGCGGAGGCAGCATCGTCGAAGGTATTACCGACCATCGATGCCTGAGCCGCCTGATCGATAAAGGTTCTTAGTCGCGCGCGCGCATCTTCGAGCCCCTGTAAAAAGAAGTAGTAGAAGCCTGCGTAGCGGATGGGCAATTGTGCTGGGTTCAGGTCCCAGCTCTGGTAAAAGCCTAACCGGAGGCTGTGCAGAATATTATTGAAATGAATACGCCAGGCTTCATGCACTACCCGGTCATTTTCGTCTCGCTGGGTATCAGTCAGGTCATCACCCTTATGCGGTGGAATCGGCATAATATTGGTAATGCCATCACAGATATTGACGGAAGTACCGGTCAGGCAGACTTGCATCATCTGCCTGGCGAAATCAGCAGAAGGATGTCGGTGATCCTGATAGTGCGAGGCGATATTACAGGTTGCGGTGTAATCGAAAGTGCCAAGTATGGCTGATGTTACCCGGCCTCGCCCGGCGTCGATCAGTGCTGGAATACCAATATCGCCCGCTGGATTGATGATTGATTGAATGGTTTCAATCATCAGTTCGATGCTGACACTGCCGGTTGCGAAACCGCAACGATTCTCCAGCAACTCGACGCAGGTAACGAGGGCATCTACCTGGCTTGGGCTCGTGACTTTGGGAAGAGTCACATAAAAGGGCTGCGGCAGTGCTATACCCTGCTCCGCATAGGTCGACAAAAACAGATCAAGGGTTCTGATTGAGCGGGCCTTGGTCTCCTCCGTCAGCGACTTGACGCGAATACCAATAAATGGCGGCAACAACCCTTCGCTGGCACCGGCGGCAAGTTCCATCGCGGCCTGCACCGCATGTCCGTCTTCTTCTTCATCCGCCCGCGCACCGTAGCCATCTTCAAAATCGAGGCGCTGGTCTTCAATAGCCTCATGATCGAGCTTTAGCGTGACCCGGTCGTAAACGGCTCGGGCGATCCACGCATCGCTGATATTGGGTTCATTTTCAAGTTCATCGGCCAGCCTGTCTATGGCGGCTGCGTCAACGGGCAGATCACCGCAACCAGGCAGTTCCAGCGCTCGTGCAAAGGCAGCAAAATCCGGTGCGTAATTGCTCAGATGTCGCGATGCCAGCGATCCCAGTTTGGCGGGAGTTTCCTTCTTAAAAAGATGAGCACCGCCATACAGAGTATGGATGGGTAATCTGTCAAGTTTAATGCCCGGATAGCGCCGGGTGAAATCTGCGTTGGCAGCCGACAGGGACGCGAGAACAGGCGCGAGGTCAGCGTCAGTCAGTCGGGTTTCCAATCGTCATTCCAAGGTTGAAAAAGGGGTGAATGTTACAGCCCCGAGCCTTACTTGGCACCATCGAATTGGGACCAATACAGGGTGGATGGGGAAAGGCATTCAGTAGACGGATGTAAAGAGCAGGAAAACCGTCTAAGGTGCGCTGCCAAACCAGGTAATTGTAATGAAAGTTGATTCACCGTCACTGGCGGACGTTAAGCAGTATTTCATGGCGCTACAGGACAGTATCTGTGCTGCTATGGAGGAAGCTGATGGCGAAGCGAAATTCTCGCGGGAAGAGGTGGAAAACCCATCTGGAGGTATTGCCAGACCCAGGATTCTCGACAATGGCCGTTTCCTGGAAAGGGGCGCTGTCCAGTTTTCACACAGCGTTGGCGATGCTCTGCCACCAGCCGCCAGTGAACGCAATCCGCAACTTGCCGGGCTGGGTTTTGAAGCTGTGGCGATCTCCATGATCATGCACCCTCGAAACCCCTATGCACCAACATTTCATGCCAACCTCAGGTTCTTCCTTGTTAACGACGAGCACTGGCATTTCGGTGGAGGATTTGACCTGACCCCCTTCTATCCTTTCACCGAGGACGTTCTCCACTGGCATCGGACCGCCAGGGCAGCTTGCGAACCTTTTGGCGATGACCTGTACTACCGATTAAAGACCTGGTGCGATGAATACTTCTATCTCTCGCATCGCCAGGAACCGAGGGGTGTTGGCGGATTATTTTATGATGACTGGCGTGAACGCGGGTTTGCCGGCAGTTTCGCTCTAACCAGCAGTATCGGTGACCATATCCTGCCGGCCTATCTTCCCATCCTGGAGAGAAGAAAGGATCTGCCCTATGGTGAACGGGAGCGTGAATTTCAGCTGTATCGTCGCGGCCGCTATGCGGAATTTAACCTCGCCATCGATAGGGGAACCCGATACGGTATCCAGTCCGGTCGCCGTATAGAGTCCGTGTTGGCCAGTATGCCGCCAATGGCGACCTGGAAATACAACTGGCAACCGGAACCCGGTTCACCCGAGTCTGTGCTTTACGACGACTTCCTGAAGCCACGGGACTGGCTCGCTGAACTAACCTAGAAAACAGTTTACTTATCGACTATATCTTATTGTTTTATAATGTCTATTAAAAGCAAATTGCCTGATATTGGCACCACGATCTTTACGGTGATGTCAAAAATGGCAGCCGATCATCAGGCGATCAATCTTTCCCAGGGATACCCGGATTTTGCGGTACCCGAGGCACTATTGGAGCGACTGAATCACTATGCGGTCAGCGGTAACAATCAATACCCGCCCATGCACGGCATTGGCTACCTCCGAGAGCAAATAGCCCAGCTGGTTAAAACGACTTACGGTGCCGCATACGATGTCGACAACGAGATCACTGTTGTCTCAGGCGCTACCGAAGGACTTTTCGTAGCGATTCATGCCATTGTGAGGTCTGGTGATGAGGTCATCGTCTTCGATCCTGCCTACGACTCTTACGATCCAGCAGTTTCTCTAGCCGGAGGCAGAACCATTCACCTGCCGCTGTCTGCGCCGGATTTTCGCATAGACTGGGACCTGGTTCGCCGTAGTATCAATAATAAAACCCGCGCCATCATCGTCAACAGTCCACACAATCCTACTGGTGCCATCCTTTCCAGCGACGACCTGAACACCCTGGCTGCCATTGTCGACAGCAAGGACATTTACCTGATCTCAGATGAAGTTTACGAGCACATGGTGTTCGGCAATGCGCATCATCACAGTTTCGCCAGCCATGACCTGCTGAAACATAGAACCTTTGTTGTTTCCTCATTTGGCAAGACCTACCACGCTACCGGCTGGAAGGTGGGCTATTGTCTGGCGCCGGCAGACATGACCCATGAATTCCGAAAAATCCATCAATTCGTCACGTTCACTACCCATACGCCCAGCCAGTGGGCGATTGCCGACTTCCTGGAGCATCATCCGGAACACCACGTGGAGCTACCGGCTTTCTATCAGGCCAAAAGGGACTTTTTCCTCGAAGCAATGCAGGGTATTGGGTTTCGGATGAGCCCGAGCCCCGGTACCTATTTCCAACTGGCAGCTTACGATGATCTATCGCGCCTTGACGATCAGGCATTTGTCACCGAGATCACGACCAAGGCTGGAGTAGCTGCCATCCCTGTCTCAGTCTTCTATGACAAACCTCCGGAAATGAAGGTAATCAGGTTCTGCTTTGCCAAGGAAGAAGATACGCTGCAGGAAGCCGCTGACCGGCTTAGGGCTTATTTCGCATGAAACCCTTCTACCTGATTCAGGCCAATCCCCAGTGGGAGGCACCAGATGCAAATCGGGACTATCTTGCGGCATTAATCGAGAACTGCCGTGACGGCATCGTCGTCCTGCCGGAAATGTTTTCCACCGGCTTTTCCATGGCATCAAAGCGACTTGCCGAAACCATGGCGGGTGAAACCGTCAGCTGGATGACTATTCAGGCGAAACGATTGCAATCCGTTATCTGCGGCAGCCAGATCATCGAAGCAGAAGGCCAATACTACAATCGTTTTATCTGGGCTGAGCCAGACGGTAGTTTCAGGCACTATGACAAGCGGCATCTGTTTCGTATGGCTGACGAACAAAAATATTATGCAGCTGGTCAGTCGCGTTCGGTGGTCGAGCATGGCGACTTGGTCGTGTTGCCACAGATCTGTTATGACCTGCGCTTCCCCGCCTGGAGCCGAAATACAGGCAATGATTTTCATGCCATGATTTATGTGGCCAACTGGCCCGCCGCACGCCGTCAACACTGGCTCACCCTTTTGAAGGCAAGGGCTATCGAAAACATCTGCTATGTCGTTGCCGTGAATCGGGTCGGCGTCGACGGCAACGATGTTGCCTATGATGGGGATTCCTGCGTCATCGACTTCCGGGGTGAAACTCTGCTTGATCTCGGTTCGGAGGAAGCCGTTGCCAACTGCAAACTGGATATCCCGGCCCTAACCGCCTATCGAGAGGCATTCCCGGCTTATCTCGACGCCGATCAATTCGACATCAGTTACTGAGAGCAGGACTGACCCGCTGACGATAAACCTTTTCAATTAGATCGAGCTTGGTGCCGATGACCCGCTCGGTTGATTCAAACCCCTCGTTGTTGATCAGCAACCAGTTATCCGACATCGTATCGACTGCCTGCCAGTCGGCGGATGAGGGATCATTCGGATTGCCCGTCTGGGCGAAGCTAACCCAGTAGCGCCGCCAGCTCATTGCCAGCACGCGAGTAGCAGGGTCTTTGTGCAGATGGCCGCCAAACAGATAACGGGCATCGAAGCCGTGGTTGGTGCCAGGCTGACCGGCCTGGTCACTGCTGAGAAAATCATGATAGTAGCGCCAGCTAGGTGATGAGACCTTCGCCATCGCGCCCGTCAGTAATCGCGCCGATAGCAGGTATCGGTTATCGCCGAACATCCGGGTCAACCAGATATCGTCCGGATCGTCGCTGTAAAGGGTGCGGGCGGAACCGAGGTGATCACCGATCATTTTGCGATATTCATCATCCGAGATGCCCGATGCCCGCTGCACCGAACCTTCAAAACTGTTGCCTCCGGAGATGTACGGCACCGGATTCTGCTCTCCCCGCAGGAACAAAAGACCCGGCTCTTCTGGAAGGCTGGTGCCGTCGACGATTGGCAGTTGAAAACCCACGACGGCATTGACGAGACTCATGCCATCCAGCGACCGCATCATGTGGGCGCTTTGGGGTGTTTCGGTAATCCTGTCAACGAGATCTACGGCCATTTGTTCTGCAGAAGCGGCAGATTCCCGGTTCATGTTCAGTGGAGCCGGTACCGGGGCATTCGACGTTCTTGGTAGCGCCCAGGTGCTATAGCCGCTCTGGGCGATGGCGCCGTGGAACATATCTCTCGCGTTTGGACTCGACATCAGTAGATTAACCGCCTGGCCGCCTGCCGAGACGCCGAAGATAGTGACACGGTTTCGGTCACCGCCAAACTGACCAATATTCTCCTGAACCCAGGCTAGTGCCAGCTCCATATCGAGCAGACCGAAGTTGGCGACCGGTTGAGCCAGCGCCTCATGCGCGAAAAAACCGAGCGACCCCAGTCGGTAGTTTATTGACACCATGACCACACCGAGTTCGGCAAAGACCTCGCCATTGATGATGTTGGAGCCCACGCGAAAACCACCGCCATGAATCCAGACCATGACCGGCAGCTGCGATTCGGGGTCCAGATCGGGTGACCAGACATTCAGGTTCAGACAGTCCTCGCTGGTGGGCGCGCCTTTCAGGTATACGGGATTCTGCAGGCAAGCGGGCGCAAAGGTATCTGCAAAGTGCAGAGCTTTTGACGGTGCAACCGGCAACGGCGGCTGCCAGCGCAGGTCAGCCACCGGCGGTTTGGCGTATGGGATGCCGCGGAAGTGATGAACATTGTCGATAACACTGCCGACAACGGTGCCCTGAGTGAGGGTCACATTAGCGGCGTGAACTGGCAAAGCGATACAGACAATAAGCAGCCGAAGAAGTCGATTCATCTTTTTAATTCCTGGAATATGATTCCTAAACTTCTACGACAGTAACCGAAGGCAGGTTCTTGTCCTGCTCTCCGTGAAAGCCCCTGACCAGGAGCACATACTGCCCACGTTCAGCGAGGCCAAGTTGGACCGCCTGGCGTCTTGCCAACTCATTGGGATTAACAGTGCCTACATCCTTCTCGAGTATCGGTATGACACCCCATTTGAGGCAAAGTTTGCGATATACCACAGGATTCTTAGTCATGGCGACGATGGGCGATGCCGGCCTGGCCGTCGCCACAATTTCAGCGGAGCGACCACCACGAGTTACCACCATGACCGCCCTTGCCATAAGGTCTCTCGACATTCGAGCGGTCGCCGTCGCAATGACATTCCATAACGGGATGGGTGGGTCCGGCTGTCGTGTCGTACTGCCATACGCGCCTGAACTCCAGAGTTCAGCTTCGGTTTGGCGAGCTATTCGATCCATCATCTGAACAGCTTCGACCGGGAAGTCTCCCGCAGCGGTCTCGGCAGACAGCATCACTGCATCTGCCCGACTTTCCACAGCGTGAAAGACATCGGTAACCTCGGCCCGCGTTGGCCGGGAATGCTGGATCATCGATTCCAGCATCTGTGTTGCGACAATCACCGGAACCCCCGAGTCCCGCGCCAGGTGGATCAGTTGGCGCTGTGCAGTAGGCACCTGTTCCGGTGGCAACTCGACGCCGAGATCACCACGAGCAACCATGATGGCGTCCGTCGCTGCCAGTATTTCGTCTGCGTTATCAAGGGCTTCCGGCTTCTCAATCTTGGCGACGATTCTGGCATGACTGCCCCTTTCGTCGATAACGGCTCGAAGCATTCCGATATCGGCCGCGGTACGCACAAAAGACAGGGCGATAAAATCGACCCCGAGATCTAGCACAAAGGCAGCATCGTCATGGTCCTTTTCCGTCATGCTGGGAGCGGAAACATCAACACCGGGCAGATTGATACCTTTGTTGTCACTCAACACGCCGCCATGGACTACGCGGCAGATAGCTTCGGTTTCAGTCTTGTTTTTCACTTCGAGTTCGAACAAACCATCTGCCAACAGAATACGATTTCCGGTGGCAACATCTCTGGCGAGGTCAGTGTAGGTTGTCGCAATGACACCCTCACCGCCCTCCTTTGCTGTTGTGGATACAGTAACGGTGTCACCATCCGTCAATGTCATACTGCCACCGGGGAAACGCCCGGTACGGATTTTTGGTCCACAAAGGTCAGCCAGAATGGCAACAGGGGTTTCCAGGCGGTCAGAAACGCGATGTATGGTATCGAATACCTGCTGGTGGCCAGCCTGATCGCCATGGGACAGGTTCAGCCGAAAGACATTAACACCGGCAAGAATAAGATCTTCCAGGACATTTTCGTTTGAAGAGGTGGGTCCCACCGTCGCGATGATCTTGGTTCGCCGGTTCTGTAGTAGATCAACGTGAGTTTTGACGGCCATTCAGGTTCCACCAGGCGATATCTGCCACAGTTTGCCACAGAGATAGCAGGTTTGGTCACCGAATCTTCATTCCATCGCCCTGTCGAACTGCCTATAATTCTGCATTCGATCAATGGGCGACCATTTTGCTTTATTCCCTCGGACAACTACTCGCTGATATGGCAGGTCCATTCCGCCTGCTCTCCTCCTACATATTTCTGGCTGGGCTTGGCACTGCGCTGGGCGCCCTGCTGACCTGGTGGCTGCTGCCTCACACCTGGCATCTCTTACCCAGAGACAAAGGGCGAGAGTACGCCATCGATGCGGAAAAAAGTATCGGCAAGCCCATGTCTGCCGGCATTATCTTTATCCCTATCTTTGTCGCGCTTAGCCTATTGGTGGTGCCATTTAATTGGCAGTATGTGGGCATTTTCGCGTGCATCCTGGCAGCGATGTTAGTTGGCTACCTCGATGATCGCTCTCAGGCGGGATGGAGCGAATATCGTCTGGGTGCCATTGACCTCGTAATTGCCCTGGCAGCATCCATGATCCTCTGCGGCCTGGAACCTTTTACATTGTGGCTGCCGCTATTCAAGGATCCAATCACCCTGAATCCAACGCTGTTTATTCTGGGGGCAACCGTCCTTATCTGGGTCTCCATAAACGCGACCAACTGCACCGACGGAGTCGACGGTCTGTCTGCCAGCCTGTCGGGCATGGGGATTCTGTTTCTGGGTGCAATTCT
>JABHYO010000205.1 GCA_018656865.1 Gammaproteobacteria bacterium
CTTTATTACAGGGAAAGCCCCTACATGGAATTTGGCGCCAGCGATGAAGATATGCATAAGCGCCGCGAACTGATGCAGGGTGTCACCCGCGAGCGGATCATCCCCGACACTGAAGCCATGCTGGCGCATGCTGCGAAAAATGACAAAGCCGACGTTAACGGCAAAATCGGTGCCGTCGGCTTCTGTATGAGTGGCCCTCTGGTTCTTGGTCTTGCACAGACGATGCCGGACAAGGTCGCCGCCATCGCCTCGGTTCACGGCGCCTGGGTGGTGACTGACAAGGATGACTCACCCCACCTCGATATCGACAAGATCAAAGCCGAGGTCTATTTCGGCTGGGCAGATGACGATCCAACCGCAACGGCAGAAGAGATGCAGATCATGGACAAAGCCATGAGCGACGCCGGCATCAACTATCGAATTGATTTCATGAAAGGCGCACCGCATGGCTTCGCTCCCCCTGGCGGTGAGCGCTACAACCGCGAAGCCGCCGAACTGCACTGGGAACGGGTACACGATCTCTTAGCCAGAAATATCAAACCATGAGCGCAGACCAGTTGAAGCTCCGGGTAGCAATCACCAGGAACCAGGCTACCTGTTCAAAGGGCTGGTCAGACTGATTGCACCCCGGACTTCGCCTGCCTGATAACCTGTTGCTAAATCATCCGGATAAAAACTTCTGATTAGAGTCGAAAGGTCTTCTGCAATATCCGGTCCGTGACAGGTTAAACAAACACCCTGCACAGGCTGTGCCTGAAGGTAACGGAATCGATTGCCATCGATTGCAGAAAAGTGCAATCCAGTCGGATCGATACCCGAAGCTGTCTGTTGATCAAACTCTTTCAGGACACCACGTTCGAATTCGTCGGGCGCAGCTCCTGGATTGCGAGCTTTTAGGCTCACTCGCTTTACCTGCCAACCAGTCCTGGCACTGAGCGACCCTGCAATAGCTGGCGCTGTTTTCGCACACACTGAGACTGCATGCTCAGGTCCACCGCTTTTCATCGCGCTCATCAATGCTGGTTTCAGCAGCCCGACAAACTCATTTGCGATCTGGCGAGCTTCGATCTCCAAATCCTGGGTCGCGGCAGCGGGTAGTGCAACCAGTATCAGCGCTAAGAAAGCATGTGTTCGATACCAACAAAATCTGTCCATTGATTCTAACTGCCCTCATAACAGGAAAAGTTAAAGAAAGTCTCGCTGTTGGCAAAGTTGAGATTGAGCAATCGCAGATCACTGGTGCCATCCACATCAAGAGTGGCTTCCCCGGTCCAGGAGCTGCCAAACAGGCTCTCCAGGTTAGTACGGGTAAGCCAGACAGCCTGATTCGGCGCAAGTGTGCTCCGCAGCGTTGTGTTCGCTGATCCGACTTGAGTGCCGGTCGAATCATAGAGCGTGCCGGTAATATTACTCATGGTCTGACTGCCGTTATTGATGAACCTGACATAAGTCATATCCATGGAATCACTGCCTTCAATATTGTGCACTTCATCACTTCGGACACAGTTGGTGTTGGAGATGAGACCGCTCGGACTTGTCAATTTGGTCATTAACTCAAAATTGCCGGACCCGGCCACATCTAAAATGGCCGGTCCTGACCAGGCACTGACACCGAAAAGGCTTTCCAGATCAGAAGCAGACAGGATGATCCTGCCCTTGCTGTTCACCGAGCCGCTGTGCAGGGCAACGCCCGCATCACCGAGCTGATCACCATCGCCGTTATAGAGGGTGCCGGTAAACTGTTGGGTAGAACCACTCGTATTGACGATATGGGTAAAGGAAACATTGTCGCTGGCCGAATTTGTCATCAGATAAACACGACCGCTCGAAGACGATTCAAAGCAGGAAAAGTTGAAAAAGGTCTCGTTGTTAACAAAATTGAGATTGAGCAACTTGAGTCCTGAGACCGAGCCTACCTCCAGCATGGCGGCACCGTCCCACTCCGCCCCCACCCGACTGGCAAAATTGTCGCGAGTGATCCATACCTGCTCTTTGGCACCGAGTTCCGCCAGTAGTTGCGAGTCGGCATTGCCGATAACATTGCCGTCGGTGTCATAGAGCGTGCCGCGAATATCCGAGATAGTCGACGTTGATGTGTTGATGAACCGCACATAGGTTCGGTTAGAAGAATCAAAGCCTTCAATGTTCATGACTGCGGATTCTCGTACACAGTTGGTATTGCTGATCAGCCCACTGGGACTGACCAGCTTGCTCATCAGTTCAAAATTCGCCGTTCCGCTGACCTCAAGCATGGCGGGCCCCGACCATGGGCTGACGTCAAAGATCGACTCCAATTGTGCTGCGGTGAGAATGACCCTACCTTTCGACGCAACGCTACCCCCGTGCAAGGCCTGGTTAGCGCTACCCAGTTGCGTGCCGGACCCATTGTAGAGCGTGCCGGTAAAGCTCTGATTGACAGAGGACGAATTGACGACATGCAGGCTAGTCACATTTTCACTGGCTGAGTTGGTCATCAGGTACTGTGTTTCTGAAGTCCCTGCAGAAGCGGCGAAAAACCCACCACCACGGGTACCCAGGAAAAACCGCCCGGGCGTGACCGGGTCAGCCTTCAACATCCAGAAGAAGTTAAAGGTCAGGCCGTTATTTTCGCGACTATAGGTCAGGCCGGAATCGGTGCTGACATAAATCCCCGGTGAGACAAGGTCCGGATCACCTTCCTCGAACTGATTCCATCCGGTGCTGACAGCAGCCGCGACGATGGTGGAATCGGTCGGATGAATGTCCACTCCATCCACTCGGGGTTGATCCAGCACTCTGGTCCAGTTGGCGCCATCGTCAGCGGAACGATATAAACCACCCATACCGGTACCTTCTCCAGGAGCCAGCCATGAATCTGTGGAAGTTGTAGCGGCATAGACAACGCCGTTTGTGTCTACCGCCAGATCCAGGATCTGGGAAGTGGGCGTTGTCGCTGAATCAATCTTTGTCCAGTTCGCACCGCTGTCGGTACTCCGATAAATAGAACCGGTATAGCTGCTGCTATCCCGCTGAGCATCGGCTGTCCCGAGGTAAAGCGTGCCAGGTGCAGCAGGACTCTCTGTCAGCGTCCACAGATTCGCCAGATCGTTACTTTCAATACCACTGTTGGCGCTGGTCCAGGTGGCACCACTATCGGTCGAGCGAAACATACCGGTACCATAGAGTGCTACCACCAGTTCGCGTGTCGACGAGGCACCACCATTTAACATCACCACATACGGCCTGCCTCCTTCTATCTGGCCCTGGCCTAGCTGTGACCAGGTTGCTCCGTCGTCGGAACTTTTGTAGAGGAAACCTCTTCGCCAGTTGGTCTTTCCTTCCTCATCCCCACCATGACGAACCACATAGAGTGTATTGGAATCATCAGGATCAACAACAATCTGACAGGCACAGTCCGTGTCACCCAGATTAGAATCATTCTGCTCTGCATCCATACGACGAAATGTCTGGCCATCATCCTCGGTCTTAAAGAGACCCATATCGTCATAGCCAATCCACCAGGTATTGCCATCACTGGGATCAACAGTGATATCAAAGACCTCCATCAGTTCCATGCCGCGGCCGGTGTAAGTGCCATCGCCATTGTTGATTGTCCAGCGTTCATCCCACGTGGCACCACCATCACTGCTTTTGTAAACATTATCTGAACCGGCAAAGAGAACACCTGACTGCACAGGAGAATAGCCAACAAAGTGAATATGCTGATCAAGCCACCAGTCCGAATCCAACCAGCCCCAGTCTGTTATCGATGTTGAGAAATTCTCCGTATCCCAGAGCCAGGTCCAGGTAATGGTGCCGGTATCCGCTGCCAGTGCAGCGGTGGTTTTGTACAGTCCCATTTCATCCCACGCCCACTCCCGGCGCGTACCCACAATGACGTTGTTTGGGTCTTCCGGGTCAACGGCTACTCGCCAGTAGCTGTATGACATGCTGCTCTCACTGCCAAACGTTGGCAGGTTTCCGGAAATATCTTCCCAGTTGGCTGCGCCGTCCTGACTTCTGAATACGCCACCGGCGTTCCAGCTACTGGTGTCCTGTGTTCTTAATGTCGAAAAAAGTAGAAACACATTATTACTTACCGTACCGACTAACCCATGAACTATGGGGCGGCTGTCGTCAGAAGCCGCCGGTAATCCTGTATTCATCAGTGTCCAGCTGCTGCCGCTGTCTGTGCTCCTGATGACTCCCTCGCCGGTCGCGGCATACACCACACCCGCCGTCAGCGGATCAAAGACAATCCGGTGAACTGTCAGATCTGAGCCATCGAGCAGTCCGCCCGAGGTCAGATCAATCACACTCCAGCTATTGCCTCCATCGGTGGAGCGAACGATTCTGGACAGTCCTCCTTCGTTCGCGAAGGGGTTTCCATTGCCGGCGAGAACGATGTTGCTGTCATGGGGTGATACGGCAACCGAGCTGAAGGATTCGCTATCCTCTCCCAACAACGGTTCCGCAGGATAGACAAGCGACCAACTACTGGCGCCGTTTGTGGTCTTGTATATTCCGGCCCAGGTTGCGAGGAATACCGTGTCCGGGGCCTGTGGATCGATGCCAAAATCCTGGGAAGCGTTGGCACCGGCAGGATAGCTCTCGCTCTGTAGACCGTTCGATACTCTGTTGTAGGTCAGTCCACCATCTATTGTCTTGAATGGCCCTTCGATATCACCGCCGACGTAAAAGGTGTCGGCATCGGTAGGGTGAAACACCAGGGTCCACAGATCACTGCCACCACCGGGTCCCGGATTGGTAATGACGTAGCTGTTTTCAGCAGCAGCACAAATTAGGGGAGCTATCGAGATCAGAAAAGAGAGCAATATTCGATGCTTCATGAGAGATCCACATATTCGCGGACCCCTTTGATAGCATATAGTCGGCTTTATTCACAACTGCAAGCAGACCAGTTGCGTCAGGTCGCCCGCCCGGAGACTATGAACTGATATTCTGGATTTCTCCGGTTTTCAGCATCGGATAACCTGCCGGTTGGTAGGTCATAACGATGGCGCGGCGAGCCTCATCGCTTCGGTTCGGGTTGGATCCATGTATGGTGTGGGCATTAAAAAAGGCAAGGGACCCCGCTTTCATCGTCAGAGAGACAGCATCCGCTTCATCAAAACAATTCGGGTCTGTGAAAAAACCACCAAGCTGAGAACCGTCATTGGTCCCCGGCAGACATCCCTCCGTATGACTGCCATCAATAATGCGCAGGCAACCGTTTTCTTCCGAAGCATCATCAAACGCAAGATAGACATTGGGCAGCAGATCGAGATGATCGCTCGTATGAACCCAGTAAGGCGAATCCTGATGCCAGCCAAAACCTGAACCTTCTTTTGCTCGTTTCAGATTGAGCTTATTGCTCCAGATGCTTATGTCGCAGCCAAGAATGCTCTTGACGGGCTCGGTGATTCGCAGGTCAGTCACCAGTCCTTCGAGGTCAGGATGAAGATACTGCGCCGGCTCAACGACCCTGATGGTTTCACTACCGGGTTCGTGTTCGAACTGCACCGTCATGTTGCCAACATCGACGAACCGTTTGCTATCGATAAAATAGGTTTCACCCTGGCGAGTCTGCTCCCAGGCATTCGCAACTGCTTCCTCGACGCTGTCACGCAATCGATCTATTTCATCTGTCGAGAACACAGCCTCTTTGATGAGAAAACCATGCTGACGATAATAGGTCAGCTCATCTGCCGTGAGTGAATGGTCTGGAGTCATGATTCCTTGTCCTTTTTCCTTTACGCATAGCGCTATGCAAATAACCTGCTCGACTCGCCCTGCTTTATACTGTGACGCTCGTCAAGAAACAACTTCGAGCTCGCCATGGATGCCAACCCACCCTTTTTTGATCTGGTCAACGGCGTCAGAGCCATGCGCCGCCTGAAACCGGACCCCGTACCTTTGGAACTGATCTGGAAGGTTCTGAACGCCGGTGTCCAGGCACCTTCTGGTCAGAACACTCAGCCCTGGAAGTTTGTCCTGGTTGCAGACCCAGTCAAAAAAAATTGGTTCGCCGAACACTACGCGGCGGCTATCGAATCACGTTTTGGATTAGCGGCTGACCAACGACAGAGAAAAGGTCTGGATCTCGGGGCACAGGGGAGAGCACTCGCCTACCAGATGGACCACATGCGCGAGTTCCCGTATCTGCTGCTCGTCTGTGGTGAACGTGACTGGCCTTTCAAGGTTCCTGAAGAAGATCGTGTTGGACTCGCACCCCCAAATTATGGCGCGGTTTACCCCTGTGTGCAGAATATCCTGTTGGCCTGCAGGGCACTGGGACTTGGAGCTGCCCTGACCACCATGCACCAGGTATTCGAAGACGAACTGCACGCCTACTTCGAGATCCCCGAAACCTATGGTGTCGTCGTTACCATACCCATCGGTTGGCCCCTGGGTAATTTCGGATCGGTGACCCGGGTACCAGCAGAAGAACAGACCTACTTTGACCAGTGGGGAGAGAAAACAGGTCGACCCTAGGGACCAAGCAGTCGCCCTGCCGCCGGACGATCAAAACCGCCTTGCCGGAACGCATCGAAGTCAATTTCCATGGGATCTACCTCGCGCGACGAGGTGTGTTCGTGAACACATACCCGCTCCAGAATCCGCCATTCATCGTCACGCTTCTCGTAGACATCCAGGTATCTGCCATGCCAGGTATCGAGGACATCGGCATCTTTCTGAAAGAGAAAGGTGAGATTGTAGCTTTCACCGCGCGCATGCGTGCCGTCATCCTCCAGTTCAATCGTATGATTGAAGATGCAGTGATGAGTCGATCGCCACTTAAGGTGAGCGACCATGCAGTGCGCGGAGAATTCCCATGCATTGCCATTAAAAGGACCGTGGTTGTCAGTCGCATCGGGCCAATAGGCAGATTTCATTTCCGCCTCGTCCAGCCGGTCGACACCACGGCAGTATCGCTTTGCGACATTTCGGATGCATTCAAGATCGGATAATTGTTCGAGCGTGAAAGCCATTTTTCCTCCTCGTTATCAAGCACGTGAGTAGCACATGACTATAGTACGACAACTAGGGAACCTCTGAATATGTATGCAGAGTTTCCCTAGACAGGGATATCGGCCTGGGGAACACCCGCTTTCTCTGATGCATCGCAGATTTGCGCCCAGGACTGCTCGTCGATTGGGATACCATTCGCCCTTCTTTCCGCCATGGACTCACGCTCCGGGTCGCCGGGCAAGCGTACTTTATCCATACCGGCAGCGGGCGTTGTTGATCTCAACCAGTCGGACATGCCTTCCACTTCTCGTCGGAAATGCTCGACACCGCCGAAGAGGTCCGGATCTAAAAAAAACATCAGCATTTGATTAACGATCATGTCCTTCTGTTTCGATTCATCCTGCATGGTCCACTCACCGGCAAGCCCACCACCCAGAAGTTCGCAGATCAGTGCCAGACCATAGCCTTTGTGCTTGCCAAAAGGTGCCAGGGATCCACCGTCATCAAGCGCACCCGGATCGTTGGTCGGTATGCCTTCAGCATCGAAAAGTGAACCGTCGGGAACAGGCTCGCCCTTCATTCCGGCAACCCTCACCTTACCAAGGGCGATGGCACTTGTAGCCATATCAAGAACGATCGGTTCACCATCAGTCGGAATGGCACAACAGAAAGGATTGGTTTGCATCTTCTTATCCCGGCCTCCCCAGGGCGAGACAAAAGGCGCATGACCAACCACATTGACAAAATGCATGGATATCAGCCCCTCTGCAGCAGCGATTTCACCATAGGCGCCGATTCGACCCAGGTGATAATTGTTGCGCGCACCGACACAGACCATGCCGTGTGACTTGGCTCTCTCTATCCCCTGCTCCGTCGCCTGGCGACCAACGACCTGTCCAAACCCCAGATGACCATCGAACAACATTACCCCGCCGGAATCCTGAACCAGCTCCGTATCCTGATTGACCTTGAGATGCCCGCGCAGCGCACCATAGACATAGCTGGGGATCATCCCTACACCGTGAGAGTCGTGGCCTCTCAGATTCGCTTCAACCAGATGTTCGGCAACGATATCCGCCTTACCCTGAGGTGCACCCAGGCTCTGGAAAATACGACTGCTGAAAGCGGTTAATCGTCCTTCGTCGATTAACATCCTCATGCTACTCCTTTAATTGTTCGCTGCATTGTACGCGAGACCCTAAACGTCATGCTAAACTGACGGCAGTGAGAGTGCCTTTTGATAATACCTATATCCGTTTGCCGGAGCGTTTCTACAGCCGGCAATTTCCTGTGCCTGTCGCAGAACCAGCGCTGATCCGCGTCAATCATTCACTCGCCAATCTGCTGGGCATTGATCCTCAGTGGCTCGAATCTGACGAAGGGGTGAGGACAATTGCAGGTAACGAGATTCCCGGTGGTGCAGACCCCATTGCCACCGTTTATGCCGGGCATCAATTCGGTTCATGGAATCCGCAACTGGGAGACGGACGAGCGGTTCTGCTCGGCGAAGTTATCGGTTCAGATGGTGAGCGCTACGATATTCAGCTCAAGGGTTCCGGCCAGACACCTTACTCAAGGATGGGTGACGGACGCGCCCCACTTGGTCCGATACTGCGTGAGTACATTATCAGTGAAGCCATGGCCGTACTTGGAGTTCCCACCAGCAGATCCCTTGCTGCAGTCACCACTGGCGAACCCGTTTACCGTGAGCAAACTCTGCCAGGGGCAGTACTGGCTCGTGTCGCAAAGAGCCATATTCGAATCGGCACCATACAGTTTTTTGCCTCCCGTGAAGATACCGAAGGATTGTCCCTGCTGATCAACCACGTCATCGACCGACATTATCCCGATCTTCACGATGCAGAAAATCCGGCGCTGGCACTACTGGACCGAGTGTTGCAAAAGCACGCCAGCCTTGTCGCGAAATGGCAAACGGTCGGATTCATTCACGGTGTGTTGAATACGGACAATATACTCCTCTCCGGTGAGACCATCGACTACGGCCCCTGCGCCTTCATGGACACCTATCATCCAGAAACCGTCTACAGCTCCATTGATCAAGAGGGTCGATATGCCTACGGCAATCAGCCCAAAATCACTCTCTGGAACCTTACCTGCCTGGCCAAGGCGTTGGTGCCGGTACTGGACAAAAACGAAGATGTTGCTATCGAACTGGCGAAGTCGACGCTGGACCGCTTCCCCGGCTACTTTTTCGAGGAAAACGTCGCCTCTCTGAGACGCAAGCTGGGGCTTACCACAAACCAGGAAGGCGACGAAAATCTGGCAAAGGATTTCCTTGACCTGCTCGAAGCCGAAAAGGCGGACTTCACCCTTGCCTTTCGACGCCTGTCGGAACTCGCCGGCAATATGCCTGATATCAACGTCGGCTCACTGTTTACATTCACGCCTGCATTTGATGACTGGCTGACGCACTGGCGAAAAAGATGTGCTGATGAAAACCATGACAGAAGACAGCTGCAGATGCTGGCTACAAATCCCGCGATCATCCCGAGGAATCATCTGGTGGAAGAGGTTATTTCGACCGCGATGCACGACAACGACCTGAGCCTTTTTCACCGGCTTGCAGACAAGCTGGCCACACCTTTCTCTCTTGGGCCTGACGATATGAACTACGCAGCCCCGCCCCGACCAGATCAGATTGTGCATCAGACCTTCTGCGGTACTTAAATCCACCGGACTACCGCTCATACCCATCTCTGAAAACCTGACGAGATAGCTACTCTACATATTAAAGCTGAACCAGGGATCGTCGGGATAGCGCTTTGCCCTCTCAATTGTCGCAAGAGAAGGATTACGCTCTTCATCCTGTGATCCCTGCGCATTTTGATGCCAGGTAATGACAACTTTTCGAAAAGCGATTTTCCAGACTTCCCCCCGCTTTTCCATTCGGTCAAGGTATCGGCTGATATAGGTCATCTCCATATCCGGCTCATCTTTCTGTGCCAGATAGTGGTAGGCAGTAAGATAGGATTCGACACGAGCACTGGCGCCACTTATTTCAATCAGAGTATTACTGACCATGTGCTGCGTATTCTCGTAACGCTTCATGGCATCCGGCAGTCGTTCACACAAATTATTGGCGGCACCTTTATACGCACCATAATCGACCTCGGCTTCTGGCCAGTAACAATTCTTAAGGATGTCCTCGCTGGCCCTGTCCATACCACGACTGTAGGTTGCCACAACCTCCATTATCGCGAGGCGATCCGCAACCTCATTGGCATCTGGTACTTGACCGACTTCGTGCATTCATTATTCTCCTTCTAAGCCTCTACAACTAACACTACCCCGGTAATTTCAGACACCCGGCCCTCCCTTTCCCAATCGCTCCTTCCCTGAATGGCGTCATCGCTGCCATTAGGTGATACTAAAGAGACAACCCGTCTGACGCAACGTGAGCATGCCCTGGCATGGAGGAGGAATAATGATCAGGCTAGTTTTTGCTTTGCGGCGCAAGCCGGATATGAACCGTGCTGAGTTCCAGGACTACTGGTTGCGACAACATGCACCCCTGGTTGCCGGATTCGCGACCGACCTCGACATTCTGCGCTACGTCCAGACTCACACACTGGATGACCCTGCTAATAAAGCTGCCCAGGCAGCCAGGGGAGATATGGAGCCTGAGTATGACGGGGTTGCCGAATTATGGTGGGCCAGCGAAAAAGATCTGACAGAAAATCTTCAGAGCAAAGCAGCCCGGGCAGCAGGCGCTGCACTGCTGGAAGACGAACAGAAGTTCATCGATCTCCCGAATTCGCCCCTGTGGTTCGCTTATGAATATCCTCAGATCAACCCCTGCCCAGAGAACGTGATCGCCAACGTCAAAAGCAACATCGTCAGAGTCTTCTTCCCTCTTCGACATCAGGAATCCGTCAGCGAAGATGATGCACGGCACTACTGGCTGACGCACCATGGTCCGATCGTCAGGTCGCACGGGCATGCAGCGGGTACACTCTGTTACCGGCAGGTACATCGCGCGAATTCACCACTGGATGAGGGAGTACAGGCGCCACGGGGCACGAAAGTTGCTTCTTACCTTGGCCATGCAGAAGCCTGGATCGACTTCGGTTCAATCAGAAATACTCACGAGGCGAAAAGAGCCAACGCAGCATTCATCGAAGACGAGCGCAACTTTATCGACCTGAACCGATCTACAATATTCTATGGGAAAGAACACTCGATCATTGATCGGCGATATAGCTAATTACGGTAAATAGATGCAGTTTTCATGGGTATTAGGCGCGACTGCCCAATATTGTTAGTTTAGAAATCAACAGGCTATCAGGAAACTAGTGCCGCGGTATGCTGGCACGCTCATGACTGCTAGCGTTCGAGCCAGGCAACACAGTCCGGCTCCAGTACTCGATCACGGGTCTGCCTATAGAGCTGGAGATCTTTTTCATCGAGTAAATCGCGCCAGCGACCGTCGGTACCTTTGAAAATGAAGGCAGCCTGACCGCCTTGGAATGAACCCTCTTCTTCAGCAACCTCGCTTTCTGCAACCGCCTGCTGTTTGACGTGCTCAAAAGATGTTGCCCTGGCGATCCTGTCCACATCCTGATCCGACAATTCATGTTCAATAAAGCCAGCGATCAGTCTTATCGTCGCTCGCAGATCGGCTCTCATGTCCGCATAGTGAAGGAACAGGAAATTTGGCAGGTGGCGATACTCCCAATAGGTTTGAGTGTGATGAAGATTCGACCAAAATGGGTAGCCCTCTGTTTCCCACTCGAACCAGCCTCTAGTGATCCAGTCCCTGAAGAACCCCCTGGCGTCACCGTCGTACTTCGGCATCGGCCTGCCTACCCCGTGGTTTACCTTCCGATACTGAACTTCGGTATAGGCGCTGTAATGATTCAACAGTGACATGAACACATCACGAGGATCACGAGCAATAATCAGATATTTGACCTCATTGAAATAAGGCAACCCATCAAGAGGTAGATGAGATTTCAGAAATCGGCGATAGGGAAAGCTATCGATATAGGCTGCCAAATTTTCCTTTGCAACCGGATAGTAACGTGAGTCCATCCAGGGAGAGGCTTCGTCAATATCCGGGAACTGTTCGTCCTCGTATGTATCCCTGACCAACATGTTGTAAAGAATCTGCTGACCGAGCGTTGTGCCCGACTTATAAGAAGTCGTGATGACAATATCGTCGGTTCTGGGTACGTATACGTCCCAACGTGTCGAATCCAAATGATGGTTGATATAGGTTCTTGTCACCGACGGGTGATCCGTCACAAGTGACTCCGATACCTATCGACGAAACGCCTCAGTATCTCGTGGGATTCAGGTACTTCTTCCCTTGCGATGGACATCTTCAGTTCTTCCGCCGCCGTAGACGGAAAGTAGCCGTGGTCTCGGTAAACATTGATGCGAACTTCGAACTCGTAGCGATCTGCTTCGGGGTGAAACTGTGTGGCGTAAATATTGTTCTTCAAACGAAACATTTGGACCG
This sequence comes from Gammaproteobacteria bacterium, assembly GCA_018656865.1. Lineage (GTDB taxonomy): Bacteria > Pseudomonadota > Gammaproteobacteria > Pseudomonadales > Azotimanducaceae > UBA9659. The sequence goes on from JABHYO010000205.1 coordinate 12,434, forward strand.
GACAGTTTTCACTACCGGCAAGGAGCACTGTACCCGGCGGGACATCATCACAGGCTTCCTTGTGACCCAGCAGAACTCTGAAAGTATCGGGTAATCCTTTCAGCAAAGGATCTTCCCTGCCGTCCCCGGTCAGCGTTATGTCCGCACCCCCTACGGGCTCACCGTATCGGGTCGAAATAGTTGCACCGCAATAGCTTCCCAGTAAACCGTTACCCGAACATGCCCCAAGAAAAGGAAAGTCTCTCTCCTCAATTTCTTTAAAAAGGCTGGAGAAATCCGATTCTATTTTTTTTTGGATCGGACTCTTTTCGATCGCTGGCGTACTGACATCGAATGGACTGCCCCCGACAATAATCGCGGACAGTGTTTCCAGATCGATCTCCGGCAGTCCACCCAGCTCCGCTCTGTGACGAACGACTTCATTTTCCTGGATTCCGCCGTAACGTCTGATAGCAGCGAACTCACTGTCTGCGGTCTCATCCTCCGGTCGCAGCTGAATGACTAAGAACGGTTTGGTCATCAGGGTGTCATAACCACCTTGAGAACATCCTCCTCATGATTATCGAAGATCTCATACCCTCTTGGACCCTCGCTGAGGTCCATCCTGTGTGTAATGATCTCCGTCGGATCCAGGCGGCCCTGTTCGATCATTGGCAGTAGTTTCGGAATGTAGTACTGGGGATTAACGATGCCGGATCTTATTGTCAGGTTTTTTCCAGTCACCACCGACAGAAAGTCCAGCGTGACCTGTTCCCCGGCAACAACGCCAATGACCGCAACACGACCGCCGGATCTGACACATGACATTGCTGCCTGCACTGTCGCCGGATTACCGACTGCTTCGATAGCGCAGTCTGCACCTCTACCGTCCGTCAGCGACTTCGCTACCTCGTCCAGATTTTCCTTCGACGGATTCAGCGGGCGGCATCCCCTCGCCTGCGCCTTTTCCAGTCGCCCATCGTCAAGGTCAACTGCGATCACCAAGGCAGCGCCGCGAATCAGCGCTGACAGCTGGGCGAACACACCGACTGGCCCACAACCGATGACAACCACCGTATCCCCAGGCGAAACCTCGGCCAGATCTGCGCCCATGTATCCCGTTGGCAGAATATCGGTAAGGAAAAGAACCTGCTCATCATCCAAACCCTCGGGAATCCGGAACATATTGGTATCGGCAAAGGGTACTTTGACACCCTCCGCCTGACCTCCGGGGTTAAGCGGGGAACCAAAAACATTAGTGACGGGACCCATGGCCGTATTGATCATGCAACCGCTGTACAGATTTTCATCGCAAAGCGCACAGCCGCCACAGCCAATTGTGCAGGAGACAAGAACGCGATCACCCTTCTTAAACCGTCTGACGTCGGTACCAATCTCCTCGATCGTTCCCAGAAATTCATGACCCAACGTAAATTCACCCAGGTCTTCCCGTGTTGGACCATGATAAAAGTGAAGATCCGAACCACAGATAGCGGTCTTTTCAATTTTTAGAATGGCATCCGTCGGTGCCTGAATTTCCGGATCGGGAACGTTCTGATAGACAATCTGCTTCTGTCCCTGGTAGACAATGGCTTTCATTTAGGTTCCGCTCCATTCAACAACCCAACAATGTTATGCCCAGGGCAACCTGAAAGCCAACGACTGACATTTGTCAGAAATCGCAATCAAATTCCACTCGTACAGGTCTACAATATCGACTTCCCCGATTTCAATGGAGTGATGTGAACAAGAAACTGGTCGCCTCTCTGATACTCACCGCCCTGGTGTCTGCCTGTGGTGGTGGCGGTGGCGGCGGTGGATCAGCATCACCAGCGCAGACACCCAGCAGCAATCCACCGGCAACATCGGACCCGGATACTGACTTCAGTGCGGGGATTTTTGAGCCCTATCAAAATTTTGAGCAGATTTGTGAATCCCCCAGGTCAGGTGCCGACTCCCGAGGGCGCCCCTTCACTGACAGCCAGGGCACCAGTACAGACGAAAACTACTGGCTGAGATCATGGAGCAACGATCTCTATCTCTGGTACGGCGAGATCACCGATGTCGACCCGGCCAGCCTATCGCCTGAAGACTACTTCGACGAAATGAAGACATTTGCCACCACACCTTCCGGCGCTGCAAAAGACAAGTTCCACTTCACGATTCCAACCGAAGATTGGATTGACCAATCCCAGTCCGGAATCTCAGGCGGCTACGGCGCCACCTTTGCTTTTCTGTCGAGTTCACCTCCGCGGCAGATAGTGGTTGCCTACACCGAACCTGATACGCCGGCCACTGCTCCAGAAACGAATCTGCAAAGGGGGGACACAATCCTTGAGATTGATGGCGCCGACCTCATCAGTGGCAACGATCTAGACACCTTAAACGCCGGGCTCTTTCCAGGTGACAACGAGACCCATTCCTTTGTCATCCAGCAGATCGATGGCTCTGTTCGCAATGTCACCATGACCTCTACCCAGATCACGTCGGCGCCGGTACAGAACGTATCCATGCTTGAAACTGAAACAGGTCTTGTCGGCTACATGACATTCAACGATCACATCCGAACAGCGGAGCAACAGCTCATCGCTGCTGTCGAACAACTTGATGCCGGTAACGTTACCGACCTTGTGCTTGACCTCCGATACAACGGCGGCGGTTTTCTCGACATTGCTAATGAAATCAGTTTCATGATCGCCGGTCCATCTGCGGCAACAGGGCAGGTTTTCGAGGCACTGCAGTTCAACGACAAGCATACCCAGTTTGATCCCGTCACAGGAAATCCACTGGAGCCAAACACCTTTCACACGACACCGCAGTTTTCTTCTGGATCGCCTCTGCCTTCACTCGATCTTGCCCGTGTTTTTGTCCTGACAGGTCCGGGAACCTGTTCTGCCAGTGAGTCAATCATCAACAGCCTTCGCGGAATCGATGTCGAGGTAATACAGGTGGGAACAACTTCCTGCGGCAAGCCCTATGGCTTCTACCCTTTCGACAATTGCGGTACGACCTACTTTTCCATCCAATTTCGCGGTGTTAATAACAAGAATTTTGGGGATTATTCAGACGGCTTCTCGCCGGAGAATACACCGCAGGTTGAAGGCGTGCCGGTACCCGGTTGCGTTGTTTCCGATGACTTTACTCGCCAATTGGGTGATCCACTCGAAGGCAGGCTGCGCGCGGCCCTGCAATTCCGTGAGAACAGCACCTGCCCATCGACAACCAATGCCAGGCTGAAGCCTGTCAGGGCTGGATGGCAACAGCTCAGCAAGGCGGATGGCGAAATCATCAAACCAGAATTTCTTAAGAACAGTGTCTTAAGGAGACAAAAAACAGACGGACCAAATTAGCGGTCTGGTTTTTCATTGAATGAGATGGTTTTCTTGTCAGAAATTACAAAAAAAGGCTTAACGTAAATGACGTATCCGCTTCAGGATATCAGAGTACTGGATTTCTCACGGGTCCTGGCAGGTCCTTTTGCAGCAAGGATGCTTTCAGATCTTGGTGCAGACGTGATCAAGATCGAGCCCCCGGACGGCGACGTAACACGCTATTGGGGCCATGAGATCGCGAATATACCCGGCTATTTTCACCAGCAAAATGCCGGCAAACGAAATATCTGCGTCGACCTTCGTGCGGACGGTGCACAGGACCTAATTTTTAGCCTTGTTGAGAAGGCGGATATCGTCATTGAAAACTATCGCTCCGACGTCATGCCTCGACTTGGTCTGGGTTATGACGATCTGCGTGGCGTTAACAAGGAAATCATCATGCTGTCGATCTCAGGATTCGGCAGCAAGGGGCCAGAATCCCGCCGCCCCGCCTACGCCCCTGTCATTCACGCCGAGGCTGGCCTAGTCCAGCGCTCTACATCTCTAAAAGGCGTTCCACTACATGACCTGCCGCTTTCTATCGCCGACACCAATGCCTCCCTGCACGGTCTGGTTGGTATCCTGGCGGCCCTGCATATGCGTAAAACCACCGGTACAGGCCAGCACATCGACATGGCTATGATCGAGGCGACTGTGGCAACAGACGATCAACTGCAATACGATCTGGACCGGTCTCACGATACAGGACCACTGCCTAATGAAATCTGGGAACTTCCGTTCGGACCTGTTCTTATTTCTAGCGATTTTCGCCTTCTATTTCGCCTGCTGGTCTCCGAACTGGATCTCCCCGACCCATCCAACCCGGATATGGCGCTGGAGAAAAAAATAGCGCTCCGACGTCAGGCAGTCGATGAGTTTATGCAGACCCTGGATACCCCGGATAAATTCACCCGGGCGATGAAAACCATCAACATTGCCTGGGGCTACGTTCGTGACCCACACGACCTGCCATCACAGCCGACTCTTGACGCCCGTGGCACTTTTACAGAAGTTGAAGATCGAGATGGAGGGAAACGACATGTTGTTCAGTCCCCCTATCACTTTTCCGACGCAACAAGTGGTGTGCGCGGTCCAACTGCGCACAGGGGAGAGCACTACCGGGAAGTTCTCAGTGACTGGCTGGATATGGATCATGATTCAGCGGACACACTGTTGGAAAACAAGATACTCCTCTACGATCCGAACTGGCGCCACCACTAGATGTTGAACCGCTACGCAGTTACCTGGTGTGCGGTCTTCCTCGCGGTATTTATCTGGTCGGCTATCAGCCCAAAAGACCTCTTCACCTGGGTGTTAGAAGTCTCACCGGCCGTCATCGCCTTCGCACTCCTGCTCGCCACCTGGCGCAGGTTCCAATTTACACCGCTTGCCTACTGCCTGATCCTCATCCACTGCATCATCCTGATGATCGGCGGACACTACACCTATGCAGAGGTGCCTCTTTTTGATGGCCTATTCGACATGTCGAGAAACAATTACGACAAGGTCGGCCATCTTGCCCAGGGATTTGTTCCCGCGATTGTCGCAAGAGAAGTTCTCATTAGAAACGAGGTTATTAAGGGGCGCTGGTGGCTTTCCCTGTTTGTAGTTTCCATCTGTCTGGGATTCAGTGCTTTTTACGAACTCATCGAATGGTGGGTGGCATTGATTTCAGAAACCGCTGCCGATGCCTTTCTAGGTACCCAGGGATACGAATGGGATACACAGTCTGATATGGCTTTTGCACTTCTCGGCGCCATTTCTGCACTGATCCTTCTGTCTGGCTGGCACGACCGGCAAATTCGGAGCCTGGCAGAATCATGAAGCCGACTACTCATCTGAGGAAGTGGGTAATGGGCTATATCATCAGCGACACACACCGAAACCTGGCCCGCCTCAGAGGTCGTCTGCGACGCACCGGTAAACCGATTGTTCACTACTTTCACCAGGCTGACGATCCCTACAGCCATATGGCAGCCCAAAAGCTGGATCTATTGCGACAGCGATACGACGTCGACTTTGAAACCCACCAGGTGTCGTCGCCGGACAAAGAATTTCAGGGAGATGCAAGTCGGTTCAAAGAATGGGCGCTGACCGATGCACGCAGTGTCGCCGCCTTCTATGGCACGGAGCTGCCGGATAAACTTGAAAAACCAAGCACAGACACTACAGAAGGCGATCTGCTTCGCAGAAGGTTGGGGCACTATCTGAGTGCTACCTTTTTTTTCGAGGGCGAGTGGTACTGGGGTCTGGATCGGCTACATCATCTCGAACACAGGTTGATAGAACTCGGATTCTCCCAGGAACCTGGTGAGATCTGCGTTCCGCGCCCTCGGCCAGAAGCCGCGACCGGAATCGACGCAAGCGGGATCACCCTGGAGTATTTCCCATCGTTGCGTAGCCCTTATACGGCTATCAGTTTCGACCGTACTATAGATCTGGCCAGGCGTTCCGGCGTTACGCTTCGATTACGCCCTGTGATGCCCATGATGATGCGGGGAATTCCCGCACCACGAACCAAACAGCTCTATATCATGACGGACGCCAAACGGGAGGCAGACTACTACCATGTGGAATTCGGCCCCATCGTCGATCCCATTGGTGAACCGGTAAAACGCGCATTCGCTCTCCTGCCGTACATGCAGTCCCAGGGTAAAGAGGTTGAGTATTGTTCGAACTATCTCAAGGCTGCCTGGGCTGAAGGCCTTGATATTACAACCGAGGATGGTTTGCGCGAGGTCGTCGAGCGGTCGGGTGCTAGCTGGGAAGCGGCAACAGCTCTGGGTTCCAGCTGGCAGCCATTGCTAGACGACAATGTTAACGACATGCTAGAGGCCGGCCTCTGGGGAGTCCCGAGTTTTAGGGTAAGCGGTGGCAACAACGATCAACCTTTCAGCTGCTGGGGACAGGATCGCCTTTGGCGCGTCGAGACGGAGATTAGCCGCCGATGCGCCTGAATCAGGTCACCGATACTTGAGTCCACCGGCTTCATCCGAAACAATGGCACTCTTTACCCGGGGACATTTGCCATGAAAAAGTTCTTCATCTATCTCCTCCTGGCCCTGGTTGCGCTGGGTGGCCTGCTCAGGTTTTCCATTGAGTTCCAGGGACCCCAGAATTTGGCAATGAAACTGCTCGCCAGTTTCAGCATGCAGAGGGTAGCGGATGGTCTACCCAATCCTGACAGTCTTCGGATTTTTATATGTGGCAGCGCTAGCCCACTCGGTCAAAGCGACAGAGCCCAGTCATGCATTGCCGTACTGACACCAAAGCACTTTTATATTGTTGACTCGGGGGCTGCTTCCACCGCCAACGTGACGAATGCGCAGCTACCTATGGCAAGGCTACAGGGTGTCTTTTTAACCCATTTCCATTCGGACCATATCGCCGAGCTCTATGAGCTCAATCTCAACTCCTGGGTTCTGGGTCGGCCGGAGCCTCTCAGAGTCTATGGTCCAAAGGGGGTGAGAAGGATCGTTGCTGGTGTAAACGACACCTATGAGCTGGACCGGAGCTACCGTATTGAACATCATGGCGAAGACCTGCTCAGACCCGAGCTAGGTGAACTCAATCACAAGACCATAAAAGCCGGTGTCATCCTCGAGGACGGCGATCTTAAGGTTACCGCGTATGCCGCCGATCATGATCCGGTCAATCCCGCAGTTGGCTACCGTTTTGACTATCGAGGCAGGAGTGTCGTTATATCCGGCGACAGCAATGTTACCGGCAGCACCCGGCGAATTGCGGCCAATACCGATCTGCTGCTTCACGATGCCCTGTCACAGCCGGTGATGAAAAAACTGTCCGAAAGCGCTTCACAAGCCGGGTTGAGCCGTATGTCGAAGATCATGGACGACGTTCTCGACTACCACGCCTCAACGACTTCACTGGTAAAACTCGGGAGCGAGGTCGACATCGATATGGTCGCCTTTTATCACCTAGTACCTGTACCTGCGAATGTCATTGTCGAACAGTTCTTTTTAAGGGACCTGCCGGAGAATTTTGTCCTTGCAGACGACGGCGACTGGTTTGAGCTGCCCGCAGACTCAGATGAAATCAAGATCACAACAAACGGGATACTAAACACCTTTCAGTAAGGACAGCTCCACGGCTCCGAGTCGGATGAGAACTATTCGGGCAAATTCGACAACCAGACCCAGGGATTGCCAAAGCCGCCGTCAGCCGATGTACCAACACGATGAATGGCCGCATATCAAAAGTCACAGGTGCTATGATCCTTGAAACGATAAGGGGAGAAGTCATGCGAATATTCCTGGTCATCGCGGTTACGCTCATTGTTTCCGGCTGCGCATCCCAAGGTCCAAGTGACGAATACCTGCAGTCGTTAGCAGCAGTAGCCGTTAGCAATCCTGCACGCAGTGAAGTAGATCGACAACTCGACGCAAAAAGGAAACCTGCTGAAGTTCTCGGGTTTTTTCGAACCCGGCCAGGAATGAAGGTTCTCGATGTCTTCGGCGGTGGCGGTTACTACACGGAAATCCTGAGCTACCTGGTTGGTGACAGCGGCGCGGTGACACTCTACAACAACAACCCCTGGAATCAGTTTGTTAAAGATCAGGTTGCCGCCCGCCTCAAGGACAACCGCCTGCCAAATGCTTCCGCGTTGACGGTTGAACCCGAAGGTCTCGGGCAGGTAACAGAACAGTACGACGCGGCGATATTCATCCTCGGCATGCACGACATTTATTACGAGGACAATGCCAATGGCTGGCCTGCTATTGATGTCCGAGCATTCCTGCTGGATATTCACCGTCTCATTCGCCCCGGCGGTATCCTTGGCATCATCGATCACAACGCGCAGTCAGGCTCAGACCCTGAGATCGTCGGAAAAACCCTGCACCGGGTCGACCCGGCCAGAGTGATCTCCGACCTCGAAGCCATTGGATTTTCACTCGAGGCTAAGTCCAACATTCTCCGAAACCCCGGTGACGATCTGACCGGGCTCGTCTTCGCGAAAGAATTGCGCTGGCAGACAGACCGCAGCGTCCTAAGGTTCAGACGAAAGTAAACTTATTAGCCAGGGTACATCGATCAATCTCACACTGCTCGAAACGCTGGACGAAGAAGAGGTTAAGGCAATTAGTGTCTTCGAAGAAGTTGGGCTTCAAGTCAGACCCCCTGCCCAGATCCGCCTGTCAATTCCTTACATTTTCGCCACACAAAATGGGATATCATTTGCTAACTTAAGCTTTCCCACGGTCGAGACAAGAACATGAAAAGAGCCCTTCTCCTCATCATCACAACGTCGCTGCTGGTTTCCGGCTGCGCCACAGTCAGAGAAAATCGCAACTACTGCATCGCCGCAGGTGCTGTCGCTGGCGCTCTGGCAGCCGGAATCGCCGAAGACGACAACGAATCGGATGCGGCACTCGGCGGCGCCGTTGTCGGCGGTGCAATTGCCTGGCTGGTCTGTCGAACTGATTCCGATGGCGATGGCGTCGTCGACGACAAAGACAGTTGCGCCATGACGCCAAGCGGAGTCACCGTCGACAAGCGCGGCTGCGCACTGGACAGTGATGGAGATGGCATCAGTGATCATGAAGATGCCTGTCCCAATACCGAAGCCGGAGCGCCAATTGACAATCGAGGCTGCGATCGGGATTCAGATAAAGATGGTGTGCGCGACGATCACGATGCCTGCCCCAATACCCCGAGAGGAACCAACGTCGACAATCGGGGGTGTGCCCTCGATGGCGATCGGGATGGTGTTGTCGATGCCCGGGACAGCTGTCCTGACACTGAAGCTGGCAAATCCGTTGATAACAAGGGATGTCATGTCATGTTTAGCCTGACTGGCGTCAATTTTGACTATGACAGCGACAATCTGACTGATGCGGCCAAGGACAAGCTGCATGAAACGATCCATTCATTGCAGCAGCAACCAAATATTTCGGTTCGAATCGAAGGCCATACCGACAATGTCGGATCAGACGAGTACAACCTGAGCCTGTCGAAACAGCGTGCGAACGCGGTCCGGGACCTTCTCATCAACGAAGGTATCCGCGCCCGCAGGTTGACTGTCCAGGGTTATGGGGAAAACAGCCCCGTAGCGACCAACGATACGGAATCTGGCCGCGCACAGAATCGACGTGTCGATTTTGTAGTGACGGACAACTAAAACCTGCACGGTTTTTTACTCTGACCAGGAATTCCGATACATTTCGTTGATCGCAAAAAGAGATGACCGAAATGACGGAAACACCGGAAGGCTACAATGTCGAAGCGGTGGAGACATGGATTACGGAAAACATTCCATCCCTGTCCCCGCCCTTCGAGTGGCTTCGTCTTGAAGGCGGCCATTCCAACCTGACCTACAAGCTGACCGATATGGCAGGTAACGAGGCAGTTATCCGCCGACCGCCACAGGGTCAGTTACTACCCCAGGCACATGATATGGGCCGCGAATGGGCTCTTATTTCAGCGCTCGGCCCAACGCCCGTGCCTGTACCCGCCGCCCTTGGCTTCTGCGAAAGTCCGGATGTGACCGGTGCCTGGTTCTACGTCATGGGCTGTATTAATGGGCGACCACTCTATAACAACGAAGAAACCGAAGACTGGGTTCCGGAAGACAAGCGCATTGAACTGGCGAACTCTTTCGTGGACGTGTTGGCGGATCTGCACGATGTGGATCCGGTAGAGGTTGGCCTTGAAGACCTCGGCAAGCACGACAGTTATGTCGCGAGACAGTTGAAGACCTGGTACCGGTCCTGGACAAGTTCCGTCAAGGGTGCTGACTATGACGATCCGAGAGCGCATGAACTGCAGCAGTTCTTTCTCGACAACCTGCCTGACCAGGGACCGATTAGGGTAGTGCACGGGGACTACGGTCTGCACAACTGCCTGACAGGTCCTGACTCCACCGTAGCGGCCGTCGTTGACTGGGAAATATCCACCCTCGGCGACCCGTTGGCAGACCTTGCCTATGCGCTAAATTCTTTCCCAGACCCCAACGATCAGATTCCGATTCCTCCAGAAGCTGCAACGGCAGTACCGGGATTCCCTACCCGTACCCAGATGGCCGCTAGGTATGCAGACCGGACGGGTCGTGATATCTCAAGGCTCGATTACTACTATGGTTTCAACCGATGGAAGACCGCCTGCATCGTTCACGGCGTCTATGCTCGCTATATGGAAGGCAAAAAAAGCAGTGATGGTATTGACCTCGTTCACATGCGGACCCGCATCGACGGCGCCCTGACTTTATCGGCTCAGGCCGTCAACCGGCTATAACAGAGCCGCCGTCGGCCCCAAAAAGATTTTGATCTGGTTCCTCCGATTGAGTTCATCTCGTCCTGGCAGCCGGTCCGCAAAGACGTATCATTACGGAATGTCCACCATCCAACAAATTTCGATATATCTGCTCCTGCTCCTGGGTTCTGTACAGCTCGCGGCCAGCCCCATGTCAGATCTCGCCAGGACCGGAACTCACTATCGCCTGCTCGGTGATTTTGAAAATGCGGCGACCGTAGAGAGAAAACTGATCGCAGAGGCAAATAGTCCAATCGGGCACGTGTTTGCAATCAACACCATCATCACCCATCTAACCTGGGATGAGACCGAAACAACCTATGATGAAGCGTTGCTGCATCATGCAGGGAAGGTTCTGAACTGGTGTGAAGCCGAACTGGCAGGTGACAGGAATTATGCCACTGCCTACCACTACTGCGGACAGGCCAGTTTCGCCCTCAGCTACCACTATGGGTTGAAAGGGCAGTACTTCAAGGCAGGCCAGCTTGGCACAAGAACAATCGAATATCTGGAATCAGCCCTGGCCACAGATCCGACACTGACAGATGCAAAGATGCATCTGGGCGTTGCCTATTACGCGGCAGACAACCTTCCACCATTTATCAGGATGTTCAGCCGGTTTCTCTGGTTCGTCCCAAGCGGCAATTCAGAGAAAAGCCTGCCCTATCTGCTGGAGGTGGTCGAACACGGAGACCAGTATCCGGATGTTGCTCGATACATCTACAGCACTTTGCTGATGGAAGATGAAGCACGCAGGCCCAGCGCCCGCGAACAGTTGCAAACTCTTGTGGACCGATATCCTGGCAACGCTCGATTTCAACTACGTTTGATCTCACTCCTGTTAACAGAGGGTGAATTTAATAAAACACTGCAGATTGCCCGTTCGTACCTGGATAACGATCCAATCGAACCAGAACTCAGCCTTGCCCGAATCTGGATGGCGCGCGCATACCTCGGTCTGGGTAACCACGAGCTGGCTGACCGGATGTTCCAAAAAATTGATCCACTATTCGGTAAATCCGATCAAGATCTCCCTGGCTGGAGTATCGCCTGGCATATGCTCACCGATGGCCAGTTACAGGATTTGCGTGGCCGGCGTCGACTGGCACGAGAAACCTATGCCGGGATTCTTGCGTTGGCAAAATCGACCTACGTTAACCAGGTCATCCTCGACGCAGCCCGCGCCGGGCTCCTGAAACCTTATCGACTCGCGCCTTGATTCTTTCCGTCATCATTCCAACCCTGAATGAGCAGAGCAACATCGAAAGGTTACTGGCGGAATTGGCTGCACAGAAAGGTATAGACGCTGAAATCATAGTCGCAGACGGTGGTTCAACCGATGCAACCCGACAAATTGTCAAAGCCTCCACAGCGCTCCTGGCAACAACAGATGCCGGTCGCGGCAGACAAATGAATGCAGGTGCAGAAGCAGCCAGTGGTATCTACCTGCTGTTTCTACACGCGGACAGCAGCCTTTGTCAGCCTCACCAGCTTGCTGACGCCATATCAATGATGGAACACACATCAGGCGAGTCCATCGCAGGGCACTACCGCATGGTATTCGATACGGATGATTCAGGACTTCATCGATCCCTGAGGTACTACGAAGAAAAAACCTGCCTGAACCGGCCAGGTACCTGGAATGGGGATCAGGGGCTCATGATCGAGAGGAAATTGTTCCGCCTGATCGGGGGGTTTTCCGAACGACATGCCTTCCTTGAGGACCAGGAATTCGGTCGTCGCTTTCAATCAGTTGGTCGATTCATCACCTTCCCGGACACAATTAGAACCAGCGCCCGTCGTTTTGAGCAGGAAGGGTTTAAAGGGAGAGTCATCCTCAACACACTGATTATGGGAATGTTTGAGTTGCGTCTGGATGCTTTCTTCGAAAGCGCACCGGCAATCTACCAGGCCAATGGTGGCGGCCGGCTGACACTGCTGCCTTTTTTTCGCCTCGTCAGGAAATCAGTCTTTAATCAAGGTGCATTGACTGGTTTCGCTCGCTGCTATGCTATCGGAAGATATGCGACCCAGAACCTGTGGCAGCTTTCCTTCTGGCGCGGGCTGAAATCAGGCACGCAAGACAGGGCGCTGAAACGACATGATCAGTACGTCAGACCCCTGCTTTACAACCCGGTTGGATATTTCCTCAGCTGTCTCATCATAGTTATCTGGTTTCATCTGACGGAACTGGTGCTTCTCACTGATCGAACCGCTCCCGAGTAGCCCTCGCCGGAGTTATACCTTTACAATGCGTGCTTTTAATCTCGGAGCCACCATGGACTACGAAACACTGATTTTCGACAAAACCGACAACGTCGCCACGATAACTCTGAACCGACCCGATTCAGCCAACGCGCTTGACCTGACCATGGCCCGTGAACTCGTCGATGTCTCGATTCACTGTGATGAAGCTGACGATGTGCGAGCCGTCGTTATCCGGGGACAGGGTAAACTCTTCTGTGCCGGGGGAGACCTTTCAATAATGGCTGAGGCTGGCGACGGGGCCCCAGAGGTGATCAAAAGGATGGCCGGAGATCTCCATGTGGCACTTTCGCGTTTCAATCGCATGAACGCGCCTGTGATCGCTGCCGTTAACGGCACCGCGGGGGGCGCCGGATTCAGCATGGCCGTGGCGACAGATCTTGCCATTGCCGTCGACACTGCCAAATTCGTCATGGCTTATACCAATGCAGGACTGTCTCCCGATGGCAGTTCGTCCTACTTCCTGCCAAGACGTATCGGCGATCGTCGCGCGCGTGAACTAATGCTGACAAACCGTATGCTGAGCGCTGAAGAAGCCCTCAACTGGGGAATCGTCAATCAGGTCACTACAGCTGAAGAATTTGACGATGCGGTCACAAAACTGGCTACGATGCTCGCAAACGGGCCCACGCTGGCCTACGGTCAGGTGAAAGCACTGCTGAACGGTTCCTTCGACAACGGGCTTGAGACCCAAATGGAGTTCGAGACCAGGGGAATAGCGGACATGGCTCGAACAGAGGATGGCCGGGAAGGCATCGCCGCCTTTCTAGAGAAGAGAAAACCTGACTTCAAAGGTAGATAAACAGGCCTTTTCGGCTTACAACGCCGCCAGCCGTGACATAAGGGCAGCCTATTGCCGCCCATTTCCGGGTCATGCGAAGCGATACACTTTCCTCTATAATCATCCGGCTTTTTGACAGGCTCATCGACAGCGTGACCTGTCCACTGGCATGCAAACATGCCATGCCCTATCCGGGCGAAAATTCGAAAAACCCCGTGTCCACAAGATACGACATTAAAGGCAGAAGAAGTATTCATGACTGAGTCACCGAAGATCGTCTATACCGAAACAGACGAGGCACCCCGTCTCGCCACCTATTCATTTCTACCCGTCATCAAGGCTTTTGCAGACACCGTCGGTGTCGACGTGGAAATCCGCGATATTTCCCTGGCAGGCCGCATCATCGCCACTTTCCCAGAAAGGCTTAAGCCGGAACAGAGAATTCCTGATGAACTCGCCTATCTGGGCGAACTGACCCAGAGAAAAGAAGCCAATATCATCAAGCTCCCCAACATCAGCGCCTCCAATCCGCAGATGCACGAAACCATCAAGGAGCTCCAGGAGCAAGGCTACGATCTGCCGAATTATTCGGAAGAACCGGCCACGCCGGAAGAAGAGGAATACAAGGCACGCTACGACACAATCAAGGGCAGTGCCGTTAATCCGGTTCTCAGGGAAGGCAACTCGGACCGGCGCGCAGCAAAGGCGGTCAAGGATTTCGCCAAAAAATACCCGCATCCTATGGGTGCATGGTCGAACCAGTCGAAGTCCCATGTCGCTAACATGGAATCCGGTGATTTCTACGGCAGTGAGAAGTCCGTCATCATGGAAAAAGACGATTCTCTCGTAATCGAATTCGAAGGGCCGTCGGGAAAAACGCTGCTGGCGGAGGACGTCCCGGTCGAAAACAGCGAGGTCGTCGATGCAGCATTCATGAGCAAGAAGGCACTCTGCGCATTTCTTGAGAAGGAAATCGCCAGTACGGAAGATGGCGTCCTGTTCTCACTGCATCTGAAAGCGACGATGATGAAGGTGTCCGACCCCATCATGTTCGGGCATTGTGTTCGCGCCTACTACAAAGATGCTTTCGAGAAACATAATGAGGTTTTCGAGCAAATTGGAGTCGACGTCAACAATGGCATAGGCGACGCCTACGATAAAATTTCATCGCTACCGGCAGACCAGGCCGCAGGGATCAAGGCAGACCTTGATGCCTGTTTCGAAAAAGGTCCAGATCTTGCCATGGTGAACTCAGATAAGGGTATCACTAACCTGCACGTCCCCAGCGATATCATCATTGACGCTTCCATGCCTGCAGCTATCCGTGAATCCGGAAAAATGTGGGGTCCGGATGGTGAATTGCATGACATGAAGGCCGTCATTCCCGATCGCTGTTACGCCAAACTTTATGACGAAGCGATTAAACACTGCATCGAATACGGCGCTTTTGACCCGACTACCATGGGTTCAGTGCCTAACGTCGGACTCATGGCGCAAAAGGCTGAGGAGTACGGTTCACACGACACGACCTTTGAAGCCCCTGCCGACGGCACCATGCGGGTCATCGATTCTAAGGGTGAAACGCTGCTTGAGCACCAGCTCGGCGAAGGTGATGTCTGGCGATTATGCCGGGTCAAAGACGGTCCTATCCGCGACTGGGTAAAACTGGCGGTAACACGAGCAAAAGCAACGGGAGTACCCATCGTCTTCTGGCTGGACGAAAATCGTGCACACGATGCAAACCTGATACAAAAGGTGAATACCTACCTCCCGGAGCATGACCTCACTGGTATCGAATACCATATTCTGCCTGTGGCGGAGGCGGCACGAATGTCGCTGGAGCGGGCCCGTGACGGCAAGGATTCCATCTCGGCGACGGGCAACGTGCTCCGAGACTACCTGACTGACCTATTCCCAATTCTGGAACTCGGTACCAGCGCCAAGATGCTTTCCATCGTCCCATTGATCAACGGCGGTGGCCTGTTTGAGACAGGCGCCGGTGGTTCCGCACCCAAGCATGTACAACAGTTTGAGGCAGAGGGTCACCTTCGCTGGGATTCTCTGGGTGAATTTCTTGCCCTTGGCGCTTCCCTTGAACATCTGGCCGCTTCATTCGACAACCAGCAAGCGCAAATTCTGGCGGATACCTTGAACGATGCAATTGCCAAGTTTCTTGAAAGTAACAAATCGCCATCCCGTAAAGTTAATGAAATCGACAATCGAGGCAGTCACTTTTATCTCGCCATGTATTGGGCCGAGGCTATGGCTGCACAGGACAAAGATCCCAGCCTGAAGGAAAAATTCCAGACCATGGCGGATACACTCCATTCGAACGAGGACAAAATCAACGAAGAGATGCTGGCAGCCCAGGGAGACCCGGTCGATGTTGGTGGTTACTACCAGCCAGACCCGGAACAGGCCACGAAGGCAATGCGACCATCGCAGACTTTCAACGCCACCCTCGCTGCAATAATGACCTGAGTTCTGGTCTTGAAAGAGCTGTTTTTTGTCCGACACGGTCAAACTGAGTGGAACGCTATCCGGCGCATGCAGGGTCAGTGGAATTCAGATCTGAATGAACTGGGGCGTGAGCAAGCGGACCTGAACGGCCGCTTCCTCGCCTCCCTTGATATCGAATACCTGGTCGCTTCACCGCTGGATCGAACCCGCCAGACAGCCGAAATCATTAATCAGTACCTGGATCTCAAAATCGCCTTTGATGACCGCATCATGGAATGGGACTGCGGAGACTGGAGCGGGGAAATGTGGGATGAGGTGGCCGAGAGGTGGCCTGCGGAATTCTCTGCCTGGCAAGCCGACCAGTTTCACTACCGCGGTCCGAATTGTGAAAACTACCCCGATATGATCGACCGGGCTCAGCCATTTCTGGAAGAACTGCACAACCTGGAACACAAGCGAGTCGCCGTCATTTCCCATGGCATGATCGGTCGCGTCATGGTTGGCGCCCTGCTTGATATGAACGTTGATGAGATGTTTGCCTTCGGCCAGTCCAACGACACGGTCTTTCATCTAAGCCAGACGGAAGATAGCTACACCACCCAGCACTATATCGGTGGTGACGGTCCACATCCGGGGCTGCCGCCAAGAAGCTGGTAGCTCACAACTAGACCAGAATCGCAGGAACCAGGCCCCTGACGCTGTTGGAGATGTAAATGCGTTCTGCTCTGTCCAGATCGCCCTTAGTCAGCCTCGCTTCGCTTGCTTTACCATCGCTCAGCATCATCTGCCTGTATGTCCCTGCCAGTAGACCCGCGTCAACGCACGGGGTGAAGAGTTCTCCGTCAATCTCAAGGTAGAGATTGGAAATAGCAGTCTCAGTGAGCTCGCCTTCCTCATTCCAGAGGATCACATCGTCACAATCCCCGGCGGCGGCCAGGGCGGATGTATAAACAACCCGATGAGTTGTCTTGTGAAAGAGAAACACATCGTTACGCCGAACGGGTTCTGCCGCCAGTTTCAGACGCACAACATCCGGCACAGAACCAAGGTCGTGTTGTTCAATTTCCACGCCGCCCTCCTTCGAGACCAGCAGTCGAAGCCGCACGGGTACTTCCGACCTGATCGACTTAAGCTGCCGGACAATCTGATCTACCGACAGCTGAAAGCCAAAGTAGTCAGCAGACTTCCTGAGTCTTGTCAGGTGAAGATCCAGTAACCAGATACCATCACCTGGTTCATATCGCATGGTTTCCAGAAGTTGAAATTCCACCTTTTGTTGTCTCAACACTTCACCTTTGACCAGGCTTTCCTGCCACTCCTCCTCCTCGTCGGAGTCCCAGACGATACCGCCGCCGACGCCATAGGTCGCTGACTGCCTGTTCTTGTCCAGTACCAGTGTTCTTATCGCCACACTGAAACGCGCCTTCCTGCCTGGCTTAACAAGCCCGATTGCGCCTGTATAGACACCACGGTGGGAAGACTCCAGCTCAAGGATGATTTCCATGGTCCGACGCTTCGGCGCCCCGGTGACCGAAGCACAGGGAAACAACGCCGCAAAGATTTCCGCGAAGGATGCCGTGGTTTTCGCGCTGACACTGGAAACCTGCTGCCAGACCGTTGGCAACCGGTCGACCCGGAACATTTCATCGACCACGACCGTACCCGGGGTTGCGATACGACCGAGATCGTTTCGAATCATGTCAACGATCATGAGGTTTTCTGCCTTATCTTTTGCTGACCGGGCAAGTTCGTTGCGAAGGTCTTCATCCTCATCGCTATAGCGACCGCGGGGACGGGTCCCCTTCATCGGCTCTGAACGTATGACGTCACCGTCCAGCTCAAAGAACAGCTCCGGCGAAACGCTGCATATGGCATGGTCATCTTCATCGATCATTGCCGCATACCTGGACGGCTGTGCATCGACTAGACGCCTGAATACCGCCTCAGGTTGTTGCCGGCAGGCGCCCTGCAGTCTGTGTGTGAAGTTAACCTGATAGCTGTCACCTTCACGAAGATAGTCCTTGATCGTATGAATCGCCTCGCCGAATTCTGCTCGCGATGTTCTTGGCTCAAGTTCTAATACCGGACTCGGCGTCGGGTCAGGCCCTCCTTCCCAGGGATTTTTATAGATGCCAAAGCGGACAAGTGGCAGCGCACAGATCTGATGATGCACCAGATCTGAATCAAGGCCTCCGGCAGCTTCGTAGCAGACATAACCGACCGCATACATCCCCTTCTGACATCTCGACTCAACCTGCTCCAGCACCGTCCTGATCTGATCAGGTTGAGTCGCAGAGAGCAGTTCCACCGGATCGTCAAAACGAAGCCAGCCGGAGATGTCCTGATCGAAAATCAGGGCTTTCAACGGTTGCATCTCCAGGGTTGTTGCATATCGTTCAGCAAGCTCATCAGCGTCCAGATAATACATCGACAGCAGGGAAAATTGTTGCCGGGTTACACGATAGTGTAGCCCTGTCGCACCTTGGCATGTTGTCTGTTGCCTGAGGCTCAGCACCACACGTCTCGAGTTACAATGAGTGAGTGAGTATTCCGAGCACCATCTCAGAGGTTTCACCCGCCTGGCTTGCAACGCAGATGAACTGCACCGTTGACGATATCGTTGTAACCAATCTGGGTCCTGGCTACATGAGTGATGTATTTTACCTGCGTGCAGATCCTGCCAATCTTTTCATCGTTCTTAAGCTGAGCGCTTCCTCACCGGAACGCCGCGAGCTTGCTCATCGGTTCGATTCCTATCGGAAAGAGCATATTTTCTACCGGGATCTCGCAGCCGACATCGACATCAGGCTGCCACGCTGTCACTTTAATCTCATGGCAGATGACGGCCACTTCGCTCTGGGTCTCGACTACATTCAGGAAGGTATGTCCATTGACCCGGACGCCGGTGTCGACGAAGAACAGATGTTTGAGGCCATGAACACATTGGCGAGGCTCCACATCTACGACTGGAGTACTACAGATTCCAACATACCTCGATTTCCTGCTGGCTTTACGGCTGCCGCAGAAGATCTGGCTTCCACATCTGCGCTCCCTGAACTGTTCCCCACCGGCGCGACGGATCTGATACAGGACTATGCACGTAACTCCCTGCACTACCTGCCAAAGTTCGTGAACCAGACCCAGGTACTCAGCCATATGGACTTTCGTCTGGAAAACCTGAAGTTCCTGGATGAAGGGCTGACTGTTCTGGACTGGGGGGAATTCAGCACGGCACCACAGGGATTCGATATCGCCTATTTCATGGTGACCAGTGTCTCATCAGAAAACAGGCGAAAATGGGAGCGGCACGCACTCACCACCTATCTCGATGCAATCGATTCTGAGCATTTCGATCTGGAACAGCTTATCGACAGCTACCGGCTCTGTTTGTTACCAGCCATCTATATGCCTCTGCTGATGTACACAGCAGGCAACAGAACGGATGCCCGGATAGTGGCAGACAGGATCGCCTGCGCCGTTAACGACCACGCCAATGACATTCGACGACTACTCAGGTGACCGGGCTGACAGGTCACGGCCAATAAATACCGGCAATCAGACCGTCCAGAAAGTAGCGATGTTCGCTGAAAGTCCGCATTTGAGAACACACAGACAAATGTCAGGCACATTTGTTATATTGCCGGTGCTGCTCTGCGGGTTGTATTGATATGCGCACTCTAAGTCGTATCCATCTTGTCTTCTTTTCCCTTCTGGCATTTCCGATCCTTGCGGAACAAGCGGGTCAGCCCATCCGCGTGACCCAGGTGGAAATGTATCCCATAAAGCGTGTTGTCAGTACCTACGGTATATTGGCACCCAAGATCGAAGATCTGTCATTTCGAATCGGCGGCCGTATTGCCAGTTTTAATGCTGTCGAAGGCGAAACTGTCGAATCGGGTCAGGTACTCGCCGAACTTGAAAAGCGGGATGCTGAAGATGCCGTGAACCAGGCCAGGGTGGAACGGGACCAGGCAGCCCGACAACTCGAAAGGTTCGAAAAACTGGCTGAGGATCGCCTGATTCAGGAATCTCAGCTGGAGAACGCCAGGGATACGCTGGAGTCGGCAAAGATAAACTTCGAACACACTGAGCTTAATCTGCAGCGCTGCACGCTGACATCTCCCGCCAAGGGCGTCATTCTGAAAGAATACCTCGATTCGAGGACCACCATCACCGCCGGGAGGCCCATCTATTCATTCCGCGACATTTCGGAATCCTGGATTACCGAGGTGAAGCTGACGGACCAGAATGCCTTTATCTTTGGTTTGGGCACCACCGCCCACGCAAGGTTCGCACCCTACCCCGGCGAAATTTTTGAAGGCCAGCTGACCAAACAGGCGGGGGTCGCCGATGGCAATGACGGTTTGTATACGGTTGAGGTAACCCTCTCGACCGAGGGGCGGGATCTTCGACCCGGGATGGTAGTCGAAATCGATCTGTTGCATGAAACCGATGCCGCTTTCAGCACAGTGCCCCTCGATGCCCTGGTGGATGTCCGCGGTAATCAGGGTGCGATATACCTGCTGAACGATTCCGAAGACCAGGTGACTGAAGTCCCGATCAATATCCTTGCCATCACCGGCGGCAGGGTGGCCATCGCCGAGCCCATAGAAGCAGGTCTCAAGGTGGTTATCAGGGGACAGCAAAGCCTTCGGGACAAGTCCCGGGTCAGGGTTCTGTAGGACTTTCCATGCGCCCTATTATTGAATTTGTCGTCACTAATCGCCTGTTTACGATTCTTTTCGCCTTTGTCGTACTGCTGGCCGCCCTGACCAACCTGCCGAACCTTCGCATCTCACAGTTACCCACCATCGAAATGCCGGTACTGATGATCGACGTATCACTACCAGGTGCCTCTTCGAGAGAAATTGAGCAACGGGTCATCAACACAATTGAGGAGCGCCTCGAAACAACGAGAAACCTCAATCGCTTCGATACCACCATCTCCAACAGCCACGCCTTTATCCTCATGGAGTACAAACACGGCGTGGACATTGATGAAGAGTACGTCGATATCAATTCCAAGATCAACAATATGAAACCGGATCTGCCGGACGATACGGAGGTTACCGTCTCGAAGCAGAATCCCATCGATGTCATCGTCTCATTCGTTGTCTCGGTCGTTTCATCGACAGCCACGGATTCGGAACGGGTGGCTATCGCCGAGGATCTGAAACAACGCCTGAGGAATGTGCCCAATCTGGCCGATGTTGATGTCTTGAAGCCGAATCAGGAGATCCGGGTCGAGCTTGATCTGGCCAGGTTGCATCGATACGGGATCGATATTGGTCAGGTACACAGCGCAATCAAGGGCAATAACCGCTTTCTACCAACCGGCACCTTTGAGTTGGGTGACAAGGCGATTTCGGTTCTTGCTTTTGCCGGTGGTTACAAATCACTGGACGCCTTACGGAACACCATGCTGATCAGCAAGAGCGGCAGTGCATTGTCCCTAAGGGACGTCGCGACAGTCAGACAAACGATTGACAAGGATGCCCTTAGAACACGCGTCGACGGTTCCGGTGCGACCTTCCTGACGATGAAAATGTCGGCGGATGCCAACGTCTTTACCGTCCGCGAACTGGTTGAAGAAATTATCGATAAGGCCAACACAGAAAACCCTGACAATATCCGCATCGAGTGGCTGTTCGATGTCGCAGACGGTGTCGAATCCAAGCTGACACAGCTCGTGACCAACATTCTTCAGGGTATTCTCATCCTCACGCTGGTACTGCTGTTTTCCGTGGGCTGGCGCTCTGGCCTCATCATCGCGACAATGCTACCAATCTCTTTGCTGCTTTCCGTGGTGGGCTTGTCCATAACCGACTACGGCATTCAGGAAATTTCTCTGGCGGGTTTCGTCATCTCACTTGGGCTTATCGTCGACAACGGCATTGTTGTAGGGGAGAACGTATTCAAGAACGAAACCTACCGGGGTATGGACAGCATGGAGGCTGCCATCGACGGCGCGTCATCAGTCATGTCTCCACTCCTGTCGGCAACAGCAACAACTGCGCTCGCTTTTGCACCGCTCTTTCTACTGACCTCACCGACCGGGCTCTTTCTTCACAGCATGGTTGCCACGATCTGGCTTTGCCTTGCCGCCTCACTGGTGTCCGCAGTTGTCTTTTCAACCTTGATGATGTCACGCTTCGGCACAAGAAAAACAATCGCCGGTCTTCCCAATCCACCCAGCTTCCTCTCTTATCTGACACCGATCAGAGACGGTTCTTACATACGCCTGCTACGTCACTTGATTCTTCATCCCTGGCAGCTGTTTGCAGGGGTTATGGTATTACTTGTCTTTACGGGGATGCTGGCATCACGTCTCGAGGTCATTGTCTTCCCTGACAGTGAAGATCCATTCTTCACCATCACTATTGAAGCGCCACAGGACCGCAGCCGCGACTTTGTCGACAATCTTGCCATGGACGTCCGAGAGGTCGTCGCCGCAGAAGAATCAGTACGGCATTGCGGCACTGTCATTGGCGGCGGTTTCCCTTTTGTTAACACCGGCATCCAAAACAGCGGCCAGGGCCGAAACAACGCCACCATGTTCTGTACCGTCAATTTCAGAGACAGTGGCCAGATCAACGACCTGACCAGCCGTATCAACGCCAAACTGTCTGATCGGGTGGCGGATGCCAATATCCTGGCAACACCCATGGTGCTTGGTGGCGAGCCCGGCTTTTCCGATGTCGAGATTCATATCAAGGCACCCCGGATAGAGCAGGCAAGAGAAGAAGCATCGAAGTTCGATGAATTCTTCAGAGCAGCAGAAATCGAAGGCATCATGCATGTGAACAACCCCGCAAACTCCAGATGGTATGCGGTCGATATTTCATTCAAAGAACGAATCGCCAACGCCGTCGGTGTCACCCGGGCCCAGGTGGATCAAATGCTCGTGCTGCTGACCTTTGGCGCTGAGGTGGACAAGTATCGGGACGATGAAGGCAATGAGTATCCGATCATGCTGAGAGCCAATACCAATGTCGATGACCCCTTTACTGTTTTCGATCGGGTCTTTATTACATCGACTACAGGCAAGCAGGTGCCCCTCAGTCAGGTTGTTGAATACAGTTTTACCGAGGACGAATACGACATCAGGCACGACATGTTTCAACCGGATGTAAAGATCGGCATTACGGCAGAGCCTTACTACGCAGTACCAAGGCTGACCCAGGACATCGCCGCGGTGGTTGAACAGTACGAGCTGCCGGAAGGCATGGAAATCCAGATCAAGGGCGAAGTCGCCAACACCGAAAAAGCATTTTCCGGTGCTGGCCGAAACCTGGGCCTGGTGTCCCTTGTGGTGCTTGCCATATTTGTCCTGCAGTTCAAATCACTGCTGCAGCCCCTAATTATCCTGGTGGCAATTCCGCTCAGTTTTATCGGTGCTTTCATCATGCTGTTTCTGACGGGTCAGCCGCTTTCCTTCCTCGCCTTTATCGGTCTCACTAGTCTGATGGGTATTGTTATTAACAACAGTATCCTGCTGGTGGACGAAGGTAACCAGCTGCGATCCATGACTCCCGGTGAGGATATCGCCGAAATTGCCATCCACGCAGGTGTCAATCGCTTCATGCCCATTGTGCTGACATCGATTACCAGCATCTTCGGTCTGATGCCACTTGCTGTCGGTAATTCGATGTTCAAGGGACTCGCAGTGGTCGTTATCGGCGGGCTTTCGACTTCCACCTTCCTGACTCTGCTGTGCGTTCCTGTACTGTATTCGCTGTTGACCAGAGCCACCGAGCCGGTAATCGCTGTCACGGATGGTTGGTCCGGTCGCTCGGAACTCGGCGAGTAACTTCGCTAACGCTCAGGGTTAAACTCTTCATCGTACATTTCAGCGAGTATTCTTCTCCAGGCTTCATACTGGGTGTCGATAGTCCCGTTCAGTCGAACGACCCGACCGGCAATCTCTGTCGTCGTCGGCGCGGTTTCCCTGTCAAAAGATTCGCTCAGCTCCCTTAGCGCATCCTGGTTCATCTTCGCTTCTTTGAAAGTCTTATAGGTTCGCTCCATGGCATACCAGGACCCCCGGGTTGCTCCGCGGGTGGCATCAATCCCCGCCAGTCTTTCATTGCCCATGACTAGCTCGAAACTGTAGTACCGCCACCAGGCATAGATGGGACCCAGCGTGCGATAAAGACTTTCATAGTAGGCATCGACACTATCGGTAAATAAATACTCACTTTCCCTGATCTTCTGAACGCCGAGATACAACGGGTCATCAGCGGCGGGAAGCCCGGTTAGTCGAACTCTTTGACCGTCAGGGATGAGGTAACGATTAAAAGCTTGAGACGACAGCAGTTGACCATAACGAACCGTCGCCGTGTTGACGATCTCCTCATGGTCTTGTTCATTGAGTTGCGATGCCACCACCGCCATGTCGTTGGCAACACGATGGTACAGGTCACGAAAAGGATCGATAACGAAATTCGGATCCGTCGCATAATCGATGTCATCTGCCACATCATGATAAACCTGATCTATCCAAACTCTGCCGGTGGCGTCGACAACACGCAGATGCAGCTTCAATTCAACACCGGTCGAAACGACTACGCGTCCGACAACAAGGATCTCAGCACTCGGATCGTTTCGCGGCACCACGCGTACCGCACCCCAGTGACCACTACGATCCAGCGTTGTTTTCAACACATAGGGGAGATAGCGCTGCTCCACTGACCTGACTTGAGCAGCAGCGAGGTAAATAGAACCAGGAGTTGTCTGATCCGACTCGAAAACACGAATGTTGACATTCAATCCTCCCCTGCCGGATGTTGCTACATCGAGTGCCAATGACTCAGCCACAAGCACTGCAAGGACTGAAGGTTCCGGTTCCTCCGGCACAGTCGTGCAACCGGCAAGCCAAAGCAGCAGACATAGCAAAACTCTCACTGACTGCCCCCCAGAGTGCAGGTAGTCTGCTTCGCTATGGTGTGCTCGCACCGGTACAGCCCTTCACCCGGCTCGAAGGGCATGTAAACTCTATTCAACGTAAAAGGAAATCGAATCCCTGCAATCCGAACGGTAGTGGCGATATTGAGCCTGCTCCGATCCTTGGCGATACTCAGTTTTTGCAGGACGTGTAATCCATCCGGCAATCCAATCTCAAATATCAGTTGATCCTCGTCCCAGGAGCAGACCTCAGCGCCAATAACACTTTCTCTTGCCTGCATATCGCGGAAATTGCAGATCAAAGTAAAGTCGTCGTTTCGGTGGATCTCGATGTGACCTGTATCCTGATCTACATTGAGAACGGTCGCCTGGGCTATCCTTTCGGCCAGCCTGCCGAGCCCAACAATAGAAGATAGATTCAGCCTCTGTGGATCCATCAGAACCCGACCCCGGTTGCCCTGTCTCTGCAGTTCCCGCTCAATGGCAGATTTGGTTTCTATATAGACACGCCGAATTTTTTCGCTCGGATGATCACTTAACTGGTAATCCAGCTCCCAGTCTCCGGAAAAATCGACATCATGGGGATTGATCTCCGATGCCAAAACGAAGCAGGGTAGCGATGCCAGCAGAAGAAGACACAGGCGTATTCCGGAAGACAACATGTAAGCCGCATTTCAATGTAGCATCATTATGTGTCAATCCTTGTGTCTACAACAGCGCAGACACAAAAGCACCATCCGGTCTGGACACTCCCGGCAATGACTGGCACCTTAGCTGCACATCACAGTCTGGAGAATCATCTCATGAACTCGGAAACCAGTTTGAACCTGGAAAACAAAATTGCGATCGTTTCCGCCGCCGGACGCGGTATCGGCAAAGGAATCGCAAAAACACTGGCCGCAGCGGGTGCCACGGTCGTCGTCAACTCCTACAGCGAGGATACAACCCAGGAAACGGTAGATGAGATTCAGGCGAAAGGTGGCACAGCAAAGGCGATGCCAGGGGATATCACAGAGCCGGAAAAAATCCTTGATGTTGTCGACACCACACTAGCGGAGTTCGGGCAGATAGACATTCTTGTGAACAATGTCGGAGCCGGCCCGAAGTCAACCGACCAGCCACCTGATCATCCACTTGGTCCTGTCGAAGGCCTCTGGAATGCCCTTTATAAGCAAAACCTTTTGCCCGTTGTGCTAATGACTGAAGCGGTAGTCCCACACATGCAGAGTCGTCGCTACGGCAAAATCATCAATATCTCTTCCATCGCCGGTCGTTCTTCATTCTCTGCCCAGATGCTGCGTAACTTCGTCCCGCCCAGTTACGGCGCCATGAAAGCGGCGCTGGTCAGCTACACCCAGACACTGGCAGATATGCTGGGTCCGGATAACATCAACGTCAATGCTGTCTGTCCCGGTATCGTCTACACAGATTCCTGGAAGGGCAATGCCGAACGCGCCGTTAAAGCCATTCCGGAGTTCAAAGGTCTGGATGCCCGCGAATGGTTCGAAGGCATCTTCCGCGACGACTACCCCTTAATCTTCGATCGCACACCCCTGCAACGGGAACAGACGGTCGAAGATATCGGCAATGCTGTAAAGTTCCTGGTCTCGGATGAATCCCTGAACATCACTGGACAATCACTTATGGTTGACGGAGGAATGGTCAAGCTTTAGCGTGGGGCATCTGCCTGCGGTCTTGAGCGTACCGGAGTGCGACACGCCCTATTCGTGCAAGATGGCGCCAACACCTACCAGGCTTCTTGGCTAGTACTTATTATGAAAGTCTGAACATGCGTAATTCAGGGCCAATAACCTATCTGTTAACGACAGTGATCTGCTGTTGTCTGTCCCTGCCTGTTTTGGGTGCGGACGCTGACCCCATTGCCCGCGAGGGTCTGGTGGACCTCTCAGGTTGGGACTTCGATCGAGACGGCAATGTCGAACTGAAAGGTGAATATGAGTTCTACTGGAATCGGTTCCTGAATCGTCATGAACTGCTGACAGAACAAGCTGAGTACTTTGCAGAAGTGCCTGCTCCCTGGAATGGTACCTCGATCGAGGATGAAACCGTTGATAGACATGGCTTTGCCACCTATCGCCTTAACATCCTGATCCCGCCGGAACAGCCACGACTGTCATTGAAATTACTTGATTTCGGCACTGCGGCCAGGGTTTTCGTAGATGGCGAAATGATGTTGAAGATGGGTCACCCCGGTATCAGGGAAAGAAGCACCCAGGGACGCTACAAGCCATCCATCATCGACTTCAGACCCAAGGGTAATCGTGTCGAGTTGGTTATACACGTCGCCAATTTCAATCATCGCAACGGCGGTATCTGGCAACCGATCCTTCTTGGCACATCAGAAAAAATCCATTTGTACTCCGATCAGCAGATTGCCTTCGAACTGCTGCTTTTCGGCGCACTGGTGATGATCGCTATCTACAATCTCGCCTTTTTTGCGCTCCGACCGGAAGGCTATTCGAATCTATTCCTATCTCTATTCTGTCTGTCAGCTAGCATCCGAATCCTCTCGGTCAATGAACGCTTTCTTCTCCGGGTCTTTCCTGACATCGAGTGGGTCGCGTTCACCAAGATCGAATATCTTTCCTGGTATCTTCTGATACCGGCATTTGCGCACTTCCTGATTAGCATCTTCCCTCGCGAAGTGGATCGAAGGGTTGTCTATGCGATCGACGGCGTATCTTTATTAGCCGTCGCCATTGTTCTGGTGACACCGCTCGCGGTCTACTCCTTCACGGCACCCTTTATGCAGGTCATTCACATCGCCGTGCTGGTTTACGGAGCATTCTGTCTTTTGATGGCGCGCAGAAATCGCCGCGAGGGTGCCAATCTGCTGCTCTTCGGTTATCTGTTTCTTTTTGCCTGCGCCCTAAACGATTTGTTGGCATTTTCCTGGATCATCGATTCACCCAGCCTTGTCGACATCGGCATCGTTGCCTTCGCGATCTGTCAGAGCATACACGCCTCATTCGACTTTGCGCTCTCCGTACAAACAGTTGAGCGGCAGCACCAACAGCTCGCCACCACCAGCCTGAAGCTGCAGACTCAGGAAAAGCTAAGGCTTGAAGCGGAAATCCAGTCAAGAAAGGTCTCCGCACGATTCAGAGAGTCCCAGCAATTCGAAGCGCTCGGAATTCTCGCTCACGGCGTTGTTTCCGACTTGAAAGAATCGTTCGCAGAGGCGTCAGAAGAAGCAGAAGTGCTGGCAGAGGCACTGAAATCCAACCCGACATTACTTGCTTCCCTAAACAAAACCCGGGAGACCGCCGACCACAGCGTCGCCGTCATCGAGGATCTGCTCAGCCTCTCGACCTTTAACAATGAACAACATACCACTGACGTCAACTTCGTCATCAACGATCTAATGAGCTCTCCCAAGATCATGGATCAGGCCATACTGAAGAACGTCAATCTCGATTCACACCTGACAGAATCAATCCAGCCGGTCGCGGGATCCAAGCTGCACGTGCAGCGAATTCTCGAAAATCTGCTCAGCAATGCCCTCGACAGCCATCCATCAGGAGGCTCGACCCTGGTCAGCTCTGAACAGATTTACACCGATGGCCGAACCCTTTTTTACGACAATCTGGACCCTGGCTATTTCGTCGTCATCGGCGTTGAAGACAAGGGCAGCGGAATTCATCCAGAAGACCTTGATTCGATCTTCCAGCCATTCTTTAGCAGGGGCGAGGTTCGCCAGAAAAATATGGGCCTGGGCATGTCCGTCGTGAGAGCCATCGTTCGCCAGCTCGGTGGAGGCATCGATGTGATCTCGGAGATGGGTCAGGGCACCCGGTTCGACATCTACCTGCCGGTTGCCATCACTTCCCGTTAGTTTACGCCTCTGGATTTCCCGTGGAGTGCCGCGTGGTCATATCGACCGGCGACCAGTCGTGGGCGGAATCGCTCCAATAGCTGGCTTGGGCTCTGATCCAGGACGGGTCATCCAGACTGCCCGCCTTGATGAATTTCACACCCGGTTGTTCCGCAACAAAACTGATGATCGGTGAACCGCACTCGGGGCAGAACCCGCGACTGACATGGCCGCCATCAGTACCCACCACCGAATAGACCTTCAGTTCGCCTTCGATTTTCAGTTCATCTGCAGGTACAAATACAATGGTCGCTTTACCGCTACCCGTTGCCTTCTGACAGTCCGTGCAATGACAATGTGCCGATGTAATGACTTTCTCTCGAGTGAATTCGTAGCGAATCGCACCACATAGACAACCGCCTCTTTCGACCCCGCTCATCCACCAAAACCCGTAACCAGCGAATTATCGCGGCGCATGGCGGCCACTCTTTCTTCAAGCACATCGTGCCAGTCAGGATGAGTCAGTATCCAGAAGTCATTGTTGCGGATCGCATTGACCACACGCTCGGCAACTTCCGATGGATCCATACCGTCCTGGGCCAGCATGGCACCGGCTCCCTGCTCAAACATCTCTTCCTGTTTGGAGCCTTTATGATCCTCAGCAGACTCCGCCGGCCGGTTGCGCTTGCTTGTAACGATCTGGGTGTTAATGGCACCGGGACAAAGCACCGATGCGGAAACCGGTAAATCTGTGCCATCTAGTTCCGAACGCAGGGTTTCAGTAATGCCAACGACACCGAACTTGGCAACATTATAAGGTCCAATTGTTGCCGTGGCCTGAAGACCAGCAGTGGACGCTGTATTGACCATATGACCTTCACCGGCTGCTTTAATCAGGGGCAGGAAGGCTTTTATGCCGTAGATAACACTCCAGAGATCGACTCCGAGAACCCATTCCCAGTCTTTAAGACTGAGATCCTCTACCGGCCCCGATACCACCACTCCGGCATTGTTATGTACAACATTGACGGCCCCAAACGTGTCCATCGTTTTTGCTGCCAGCGATTGAATGGCATCCCACTTCGAAACATCCGTGGGTACGCCGATCACCTCATGACCTTCTTCCGTGAGACTATCGACGGCACGACTCAAAGCGGCTTCCTCGATATCGGCAAGAACGACCTTCATGCCTTCCGCTGCGAAGCGGGTCGCTGTGGCCAGACCAATGCCACTGGCGGCGCCCGTGACAACTGCAACTCTGCCTGCGAACTCTTTCATCTCTACAACTCCACAAAAAACTGAGGACAGTTTACTCATTTCGATAAGGAAAATGAGTAAACTGTCTCCCGAACTTGCGGGAGAATGACAGTGACGGCCTGGAACTATAGAAAGGGACTGCAGGAAACCGGAAACGGAATATTCAGCTATCTGCAGCCGAACGGCAGTTGGGGGTGGTCCAATTCAGGACTGATTATCGATGCCGATCAATCCCTGCTGGTCGACACCCTCTTTGACGCACCACTGACCAGAGAAATGCTCAAGACCATGCAAGATGCGACGGGTATCTCTGCAGAGTCAATTAATACGGTCGTCAACACACACGCCAATGGCGACCACACTCACGGGAACGGTCTCTGTACCCAGGCAGAAATCATCGCATCGGAAGCCGGTGCCAAAGAAATGGCAGCCTTTGGTCCTGAAGGACTTCAGCAGATGATGGAAATGGCGCCAGAGTTGGGTGACACCGGCAAATATTTTATCGAAATATTCGGTCCCTTCGACTTCAAAGATGTTGCCGAAAAACTGCCTACCCGAACCTTCTCCGAAGAGCTGAAAATAAAGGTTGGAGACAAGACTGTTGAGTTGAAAGAAGTTGGCCCGGCGCATACACGAGGCGACGTACTGGTTTTCGTCGAAGAAGATAGTACGGTTTTTACCGGAGACATTCTGTTTGTCGACGGAACACCGATTATGTGGGCTGGCCCAATCAGTAACTGGCTTAAAGCCTGCGATCTGATTATCGAACGCAGGCCTGAAGTGATAGTACCAGGCCATGGTCCTATTACTGACGTAGCCGGCGTAGCCAGAGTAAAAGACTATCTGAGCTATATCGACGATGAAGCGCGCAAGCGCTTCGACGCAGGCATGTCAGCGAAAGAGGCTGCCCTGGACATCACTATCAGCGACTTTGACTCCTGGACAGACGCAGAACGCATCGCCGTTAATGTCGATACACTGTTTCGTGAATACAGTGGCGATACCTCCGCTCCCAATACGCTGGAGATATTTGCCCTCATGGCTGAAATCAAGAGATCGCAGGGCTGACACTATGGCTTTCATGCCGATTCTAAATATCGAAGGCACCGAAATTCCAGAGAGAATTCTCGTCGTTGGCGACCCCGGTCGCCTGGACAAGGTCAAAATATTTCTTGATGACGTCAAAGAGATTAGCAAGAACCGCGAGTACCACAGCATCACTGGCAACTACGACGGTGTCCATATTGGTGCCGTTTCACACGGTGTCGGTTCAGCCGGGGCAGGCGCCTGCTTCGAGGAAATCTGTCGCGCAGGTGCAACGCGCATCATCCGTGCCGGGTCCGCAGGAGGATTACAACAGGGTATTGGTGCAGGAGATATCGTTATCGCCAGGGCTGCGGTAAGGGAAGATGGTCTCTCAAATAAACTGGTTCCCGCGGGATATCCCGCAGTCGCCACACCGGATATCGTTATCGCCATGCGCGACGCAGCAACGTCGTTAACTATTGACGCCCACGAAGGTCTCATCCTGACTTCGGACATGTTCTATCCACACGATGTCCTGGGCAGCGACCTGCCCCTTTGGCAACGAGCTGGTGTAACTGCAGTGGAAATGGAGGCGGCAACCCTGTTTGTAGTCTGTGGGTTGCATCGTGTCGAAGCCGGCGCAGTTCTCGCTATCGACGGCAATCCGCTCGATCAGGATGGTGGCTCAATGGAAACCTACAATCCACACCAGACCTCGGTCGATGAGGCGATTACTCATTCCATCGAAATCGCACTTCGTGCGTTGATTACCTAAGCGCGAATCAGGCCGACCTGTCTGCATTCAGCGACGAGGGCTCCGGTACAATCCCAGAGGCATCCAGACTCAATCATTCGGCCCCGACTCAGATCATCGGTTCGAAATCTCGCTTTTATCCAACCCGGGGAGGGACGTCGTCTGACATGCACAGTCAGCTCCAGCGTGGGCACCCAGCCCACGTAACCCAACAGACCAAGCGGTGATGGCGGGAAACTGTCACAGAAGAGCAACAGAGAGCGACTATCCGGCTCACGCAGATCCGAATGCCTTATCCAGCCCGAGATCTCTGCAACACCGGATGCACCCGGTTCAGATTGTTCCGGATGCAGCATGATATCCAGCTTCTCTACCAGCGCAATATCAATGCCCTGCATGTCACCGGTCCTCCCCACACAGGCTTCCGGCGACGGGAATCCAGGTTCATCGATGGTGATATCACCATCGAGCCCTGCAGATTCCGCCAGATTCGAATAAGCCGCGACGACCTCCAGCCTCGGTTTATCAGCCTGGATCATGGTAGCCCTGACGGTGGTGAGCGTTCTGCCACTGCGAACCACATCGACATCAATCTCGCAGCTTTCGCCTGGAAGACCCGGTCGAAGAAAATGAGTGGTGAAAGAGATCGGATCAGGATGCGCTACGACTTTACCGATCGCGTTGCTGACCAGCGACAAGAGATAGCCACCGTTGGGATTGTCTCCAATGTTCCAACCATTCCCGACAAAACCCTTAAATCGGTTTTCAGCAATCTGTTCAATCGCCGTGTCCTGATCGAATGCCGTCAATCTTCTCTCCTGATCAGACAGGTAATATCGCGAAACCAACATCAATGCCAGGGTTCACCCGGTGGATGCTTCCTTTGATCCACACTACCAGCGTTATGATCCGACATCAAAAAGGACGGGCGCGGAAAACCTCAGCGCCGAACTCGTGCATCCCTCGACCATCTGTCAGACCGATCTTGCCAGTATTTCCGAGGTTTCTGCTTTATCTGACGCTGCCACTGTCGTAACGGTGGATGCCGATGTCTCCGTTGGGTCCGGCTGGTAAATTCTGACTTGATTTCTGCCTCCTATGGTAATACATTCGATTTAAACGATCGTTTGATTGAATGTAGGTATGAGTACAAAGTCAGTTCAGCCAAAAAACATCGATACCCGCGATCGCATCCTGGATGCTGCGGAAGAACTCTTTGTCGAGCATGGATTCGCCGCCACCTCCCTGCGCGCTATCGCCACGCGGGCTGACGTAAATCTAGCCGCGACCAACTACCATTTCGGCAGCAAAATGGGTCTCCTGGGCTCTGTTTTCCATCGACATATTTTCCCCGTTAACGAGGAGCGGCTCAAGCGGTTAAAGGCGCTAGAACGGAGTGAGCGCTCGCTAACCCTAAATGAAATTCTCGAAGCTCTATTTTTGCCGTTGATTGAGGGTCTGCCCCATGAACGACTGCCGGCACTAATGGGGCGTATTTTCAGCGAGCCTGAATCTATTACCAAACCGATTATTGAGAAAGAATTCGCCGAAGTAGCCGCACGCTTCCAGGCTGCCATCGTCAAGGTACTACCGGATCTGCCGATAGAAATTCTCCGCTGGCGATTTCATCTCATGATCGGTTCCATGATTCATATGCTCAAATTCCAGTCCCCAATTGGAAGTGAATATTCAAGGGATATGTTCACTAAGGGCATAGAGGAACTCATTAACTATTCAGTCGCTGGTCTCAGTCGTGGACAGAACCTTCAGGGCAACCCTGATCAGCAGGTCAACCATCAGGAGATAAGCAAGTGATTAAACGATTCCTTCTACCCGTTTTTGTTGTCGTTGTCGGAGTTGGACTCGCCATCGTTATCGTTATAACCGGTCCAAAACTGGAACCACAACCACCCACTAATAACGCCCCTCTGGTTAGAACGGGTACAGCTGAGGACCAGACGGTTCAGCTGACATCGATCACTCATGGGACCGTGCTACCCCGTACGGAAAGTGAACTGATCCCAGAAGTCTCAGGTAGAGTGATCGGCATTTCGCCTACCGTGGTATCCGGCGGTTTCTTCAGAAAAGATGACCTGTTGCTGGAAATTGATCCACTGGACTATGAGGTCGCGCTGGAACAGGCCAGAGCCGGTCTGGCCTCCGCGCGCAGCGAACTGACCAACGCCAACAAGGCGCATGAACGACAACTCGACCTGGCAAAAAGACAGTCAACAAGCCAGTCACAAAAGGACGACGCCCTTAATCGCCTCAGATTTGCCCAGGCAAGCCTGAGAGAATCAAAAGCACGCCTGTCACGGGCAGAACGCGATCTGGCTCGAACCAGGATTACCGCACCCTATGACGGCAGGGTGCGTTCTGAGCGGGTCGATATAGGCCAGTTTGTAAATCGTGGTTCACCCATCGCCAGCCTGTATGCGACTGATGTTGCCGAAGTACGGCTGCCAATTCATGACGAAGAACTGGCTCATCTCGATCTACCACTGGCCGGCGCAACACTGGCCGGTGAACAACCCATCGCTATTCTGCGAGCGCGGTTTGCCGGGGAAGAACACACCTGGGAGGGTCTGGTTGTCAGGACCGAGGGAGAGCTGGACCCACGCACACGCATGATCAACGTCATCGCTCAGGTGCAATCACCCTATGAACAACAGAATGGCCGACCACCCCTCGCGGTCGGGCTCTTTGTCGAGGCGGAGATCATCGGGCATCAGGTCAGCAATGTCTTTGTTCTGCCCCGATCCGCTCTGCAGTTGAACCGTCAGGTCTATGTTGTTGGCAACGACAATCGCCTTCAATTCCGGGATGTCGACATACTCCGTACAGTCGGTGAAGAGGTGTACGTCACCGACGGTATCAGGCGAGGAGAAATCCTGTGCATGTCTATCGTAAACAACGCCGTTGAAGGGATGCTGGTGCAGCCCATCGCGGAGTCGGCAGGACTGGTGTCGTCATGAAACCGATCATCGCCTGGTTTGCCAACAACCATGTAGCCGCCAACCTGATGATGGGCCTCATCATCCTGGCGGGTTTCGTCAGTATCCCCAATATGCCGACGAAACCCTTCCCGGATATCGATCTCCCGCTGATCAGCATTACGGTACCTTATCTGGGCGCTGCACCGGAAGAAGTGGAAGAAGGTGTCTGCGTGCGCATCGAGGAAGAACTTGAAGGCATTGAGGGCGTCAAGCATATCCGCTCCAATGCCAGCGAAGGTATATGCACCGTCGCCGTTGAACTGTTTGAAGACGCAGACGAATCGAAAGCGCTCGATGAGGTCAAGAACCGGGTCGACTCCATCGATACCTTCCCGGAAGAAACGGAAAAACCCATTACTACCCTGGTGGAACCTCGCCGTAATGTTATTGATATCGCTATCACCGGTCCGGATGACGAAAGGACACTGAAGGAACTGGCTCAACAGGTCCGCGATGACATTACCCTTCTGCCTGGGGTGACCCAGTCGACGGTCTCCAACACCAGACCCTATGAGGTATCCATTGAAGTCTCCGAGGTATCCTTAAGACGACACGGCCTCACATTCGATGAGGTGGCACGAGCCGTCAGATCCGGTTCCCTCGATCTGCCTGGTGGGTCGATCAAAACCGAGGCCGGAGAGATACTGCTCAGAACCAAAGGTCAGGCATACAGCGGTGAGGACTTTGAAAAGCTGGTGATTCGCACCGGCGCCGATGGTACTCGACTGTATCTTCGGGATGTTGCTACCGTCATCGATGGATTTGCCGAAACAGATCAACTGCTTCGCTTCAATGGTAAACCAGCCGCACTGATTCGCGTCGACCGGATGGGCGAGCAGGATGTCCAGCACATCGCCGGTACTGTGAAAAAATACATTCAGGAAATAAACCCCAGGCTTCCTTTCGGTGTCGAACTTACTGTCTGGAACGACGGCTCGACCATGCTGGAGGACCGCCTGCAAACCCTGCTCAAGAGTGGCCGACAGGGATTTTTAATGGTACTGCTCCTGTTGACCCTCTTCCTCCGGCCGCGCCTTGCTTTCTGGGTCAGTGTCGGTGTGCCGATCGCATTTCTCGGCGCTTTCTTCCTGACCAATGCAGTGGGACTTTCCATCGATGTTATCTCCCTGTTTGGCTTTATCCTGGTACTCGGCATCCTCGTCGACGATGCGATCGTCGTTGGGGAAAGCGTGCACACAAGGCACCAGGAAGGATTCGAACAACTGGCCGGTGCCATCGAAGGCACACAGCGTGTCACGATTCCGGTTACCTTCGGCGTATTGACTACTGTTGCCGCCTTCACACCACTACTCTTTGGTGTCGGCTTTATGGGTCAGGTCATGGGCGTGATGGGCACCACCGTCATCTGCTGCCTGATCTTTTCCCTGATTGAATCGCAGCTGATCCTGCCAGCACACCTTGGTCACTCGCGGGTCAAAACCGAAACCGGCGAAGTCGCTCTTATGCTGGTACCGATTACCGCGGTTGCCCTGCTGGGATTCGCCTGGGATGTGAGGTCATATATCGGTATGGCGATCGGTGTTGCCAGTATCCTGTTTGCCCTTCATCTGGCTGGTCTCTTTGCACCAGTTGCATCGAAACTGATGGCCCAGCAGCAAAAGTTTTCCGGCGGCCTGGAACACCTGATCACCAACCAGTTTCGACGAGCCGCTGAAGCCGCGGTTCGTGCTCGATACCTGACCGCATCCATCGCATTCGTCGCATTCATGTCAGCCGTTGCCATCCTCGCCAGCGGACGTCTACCATTTTCCTTTTTCCCACCACTGGCATCGGATCAGGTCATTGCCAAACTGACCATGCCACTGGGGACACCGGCGAAGATTACAAACGAGGCCATTCGATCGCTTGAAGATTCCGCCCGGGAAGTCAAACAGCAGCTCAATACTGAGTTTCCCGAAGCGCCCCCGGTCACCCATCTGCTTGCAGCCGTAGGTAGCCAGCCAAGCGCAGGTAACGGCCCACCTGCAGTCGTATCATTCGGTGGCAGTGCCGCCAACGGTCATCTGGGAGAGGTCATCCTGCAGTTGACCCCCAGCCAGGCCCGTGACATTGAGACAAGGGAAGTTGCCGATATCTGGCGCGAGGTCAATGGACCCATAGCCGGCGCGGTAGAACTCAAGTTCAACTCATCGCTTTTTTCCGCTGGTAACGACATCGATATCCAGCTTGAGGGAGAGAACGTCGACGAACTTCGAATCGTCGCCGAAAAGCTCCGCTACAAACTGGGGGAATATCCCGGCGTGGTCGACATCACTGATTCCTTCAGATCAGGCAAGCAGGAACTGAAACTGTCCATCCTGCCTTCCGGTGAAGCCCTTGGCCTGACACTCGGTAGTCTGGCTCGACAGGTCAGACAGGCATTCTATGGTGAGGAGGCACAGAGGATTCAACGCGGTCGGGACGACATCAGGGTCATGGTCAGATACACCGAAGAGGAACGAAGCTCTCTCTCGTCCCTCGACTCCATGAGGATTCGCACGCCCGACGGTTCGGAGGTTCCGTTTGCGACGGTCGGCAAGGCTAAACTTGGTAGGGGATTTTCCACCATCCGTCGCGCCGACAGCAGGCGGGTTGTCAATGTCGTTGCAGACGTCGATCGCACTCAGATTACGGCTAATGAAGTCATCGACGACCTTCGCGCCGGACCCATCCAGGAACTGATGGTCCCGTTTCCCAGAGTCAGCTATAGCCTGGAAGGTCTACAGGCAGAGCAACGTGAATCGCTTGCTTCGATCGTACCCTTTTTCGTGATGGCGCTTTTTATCATTTTCACACTGCTGGCAATTCCGCTGAGATCCTACGTTCAGCCACTCATCATCATGAGCGTCATTCCATTCGCCTTTGTCGGTGCGATCTGGGGTCATATCATCATGAAGAGCCTGGGCTTTGTTACCGGCCTTGCCATGATGTCAGTACTCGGTTTCGTTGCCGCCTCCGGCGTTGTCGTCAACTCGAGCCTGGTGCTGGTTCACGGTGTGAACCATCGACGTGAAAAAGGCGATTCGATATTCGATGCCGTTATCAATGCGTCAGTTTCCCGTTGCAGGCCCATCCTGCTCACGTCGCTGACGACCTTTGTCGGCCTCTCGCCCCTCATGCTGAACAAAAGTGTACAGGCACAGTTTCTGATTCCCATGGCGGCATCGCTGGCTTTCGGCGTGCTGTTCGCTACTGTGGTAACCCTCTTAGTTGTTCCCTCCGGGTACCTGATTTTGAACGACTTCGGAAACCTCTTCCGTCGTTCGATTCCGACGCTGGATCAGCCTGCATCCCAGTAGATAGTTTAGGATTCTTGAAACAGAGGAAATTAGATGAAAACCCGCTACGTCACTGAAATGGGTATGGGCACCGACGTCCATGGCCGCAACTATACGCAGGCGGCCGAACGTGCCGTGTTCGACGCTATTCACCACTCCAGCCTGCAGCTTTTCGCACCACTGGGCAAAACGCCGGACGACATGTTTATAGATCTTCTGATCGGCGTGCCGGAACCAGATCAGGTGGACAAGGACAAGGTGGCAGCAGCCCTGCCTTACGGCACCGTCAACATCACGGTCAGTAAAGGTGGTCTGGAGATTCCTGCCGATGATGGCAAGGATGCCATTGTGATCGCTAACGCCGGGATTGTGGTGCGCCTAGCAGACTAATCCGGAAGAAGATCAAACACATTGAGATCGAGACTAACAACCGACTGCCTGTCTACCATCTGAGACATCCAGGCAAAGGCAACCTCATCACTCGCATCCAGGTTGCCGGCCACGACTGCTGTATATACCCAGTCGTAAAGGTTTGTGCTTCGATAATCTTCCCAGGTCTGGTCAGCGTCGAGTCCGGTCACACCCCCCTGTTCAAGGCCACTCAGGTATCGTTCAAGCAACTGCCGTTCGTGCACCTGACGCACTTCCTTTTTCGTACTCTGACCCAGGAACAACGCAACATCGAACATTCCCCGTGAAAGCAAAGGACCCTGCCAGTCTAAAACGACAACCGGATGGTGATCCTGCCTCGCCGCATAGAGCAGATTTTCCATCCTAAAGTCGCCGTGACACAGCGTCCTCGGCTCACCGTACCGGGTCGCCTGTAACTTCGGGATCGCCTCAAGGAATGTATCCCGGTAACCGCGAATCTCCTGGGGAATAAACTTGCCGAACAGATCAACCATGTTGTCCCAGCCCGATCTCGCCAGGTTCATCATATTTTCCGCGTGATAGCTGTCTGCAATTCCAGGCACCCAGTCCAGGTGATCGACCTTGTCCCAGAAAGCACTGTGCAGTTTCGCCAGTTCGTCCAGCGCGAGTTCAGTCTGCTCAAGAGTGGCACCGACCACCTGGCTGCCGACATCGTAGTCTTTCAGATCCTCCATCAGGATCAACATGAAGTTCCCGTCGAAGTGGGAATAGTAGATCTCCGGTGTGACAATATCTGCCAGATCATCGAGTTCGGCATAGTATCTGCCTTCCCGTTCGTAGAGATTGTAGGAGATGGCCACCTCACGATTCGTGAGGTTAGCGGTAGCATATTTGGCGATCAGAGGTATCTTCGTGCCATCTGATAGCGTAAGTGCCAGCCTGGAGATATCCGCCATCATGCCGGTACCAACACCGAGTGGCGCTTCCCCCACTTCAACCACATTTTTATCCAGGACCCCGCTCAGGAATTCCGGCGTAAAACCATCCGGGAACTCAGGCAGCTTCATAGTGGTCATAATTCCCCTCACTCTCTGGTGATTTCGTTGGTTCCGGACCGAGAACTCTACACCGAGGTGCTAGTTTCCTATCGGAAACTAGTTAGTTCCTGCCCGAGGATTCTACACCGAGGTGCTAGTTTCCTATCGGAAACTAGTTAGTTCCTGCCCGAGGATTCTACACCGAGGTGCTAGTTTCCTATCGGAAACTAGTTATGCTA